>DASWDL010000387.1:0-6806 GCA_036395315.1 Nitrososphaeraceae archaeon | reverse complement strand
AGCATAATGAGTATGCACTGAATCTTTATCTTTTATATAAAATAATGTTAATTATCCTTTCAATGAGTGGAAACGTCAAATGTCTTTAATACATGCTATAGTGAATATTATCACAAGTTGGAAAGGAGCAGCGATACCTCAATAGGGTCTCCTAAGCATATGGAAAGTTAGCTTATGAAAGAGGGAGCAAGGAAAAAGATCAATGAAGTTTCAGGAAAAGGGAGTGGACGAAGAAGGACCAAATTCGTGTTGCATGTCAACTATGCTACAACTTTAGCTCTTCTCCTAAAAGACCTAAAATTTCCAGCTAATAAAGAAAAAATAATCGCATTCTTGTTAGAAGCCCGCTCGCTTCCGAGAACCCGGATTACTGAGGCATTGTCTTTGGTTCAGCAAATAGAAGAGAAAATGTACAAAAATGTGGCAGAAGTTGTTTATGCTATAGATCTAGTCAGAGATATTTCGGAGTAATAATATTCGCCCCCCACGTATCCCGCCAACATATGCCGGTACGTGAGGCTAGGCCAGAAGATTATTGCAGATTGGCGATAACTCTTTATTTCAATCATTATTGGTATCCGAACATCTTTTCCACTTCGGCGCTGCTAGCTCAGTTAGGAGTACAATAACTTTAACCACTTAGGCCAAGACAATGACCGATGCATGACGGTATGTTCGCGGAGTCTTTTGACAGGTTAATGCTACATAAAAATATTAAAGACTTAGAATCGATGGGCCGGTAGTTAGAGTAATTTAAAACATGGTTCTCGTTCGTGTTGCAAACAGCTTAAATTCATGAATGAGTCATATATAATAAGTCTATTGAATGCAAACAAAATCATCCTCGCTACAGCAACAAAAGCAAGATGTCTCAAGTCTCAAAAATATTCTTGATGACAACTCGCTTACATTTGCAGAAAAGGCCATAAGTATAAAGAACATTCATAGAAAAGGTAGTGGTCGTGACAATGGTATTATTAATACCAAAGTAGTGTCTTATTCTGGGGATACAGCTATTGTGAATGTTGATCTTGCTATGGCGCAGGATAGTACAGGACCATTGGCAATACGTTCACTTAATGAAATGAATGTGAATAAGCTTCATGACCCTTCTAAAGTATTGTTAGTCATAGACCATACTTTTCCTGCAGCAGATGAGAAAGTGGCAAATTTACATGCCTTGATGAGAGATTTTGCTTCAAGACATAATTGTATTTTAGTGGAGGGTTCCATCTCCCATCAATATATTCTGGAATATCTTGCTACTCCTGGTATGATGATATTAGGAGCAGACTCGCATACGTGTCAAGCCGGATGTGTCTCTGCTTTCGCCACTGGGATTGGGAGTACGGAGATTGCTGCAGTATGGGCTACTGGCCAACTATGGTTAAGAGTACCAGAAACGATAAAAATTAAGCTATCGGGGAATTTCAACAAAGGTGTGTTTGCACGTGATATAATTTTAGATTATATAGGAAAAGTAGGAGAAGATGGAGCTAACTACAAGGCACTAGAATGGAGCTTTTCAAGTGAAGAAACTAGAAAAACTTTCAGTATGGATTCTAGAGCTTGTATTAGTAATGCATCAATGGAATGTGGGGCCAAGATATCCGTGTTTCCAATAGACGAGATCACTAGGAAATATTTATATGAAAATCCTAGAATTAATAAAGAACAAGATATGGAGATAATACCAGGGACATCTGCAAAGTACGGCGATGAATTTGAAATTGAGTGTGATAAGGTAGAACCTCAAGTTTCTGGTCCAGATAACGTTGATAAGGTTCATTCAGTTGAAGAGCTGGCAAATGTCGAAATCGATCAAGCATTTATAGGTTCTTCTACGAATGGAAGGATAGAGGATCTTGAGATAGCGGCACGTATTTTAAAAGATAGAAAAGTCCATAAAAATACACGATGTGTAGTTACACCTGCATCTGTTAAAGTATATGAAGAGGCCATTAGACGTGGGTACGTAGAAACCTATTTGGAATCGGGAGCAGTTTTTACCAATGCGACATGTGGAGCATGTGTTGGTACTCATTTAGGCGCACTAGGAGAAAATGAAATCTGTATATCTTCATCCTCGAGGAACTTTGTCGGAAGAATGGGGGCACTGTCCTCAAAGGTATATCTAGCATCTCCGGCAACTGTAGCGGCATCTGCTATCGAGGGGAAAATAGCTGATTCAAGGAGATATTTTTGATCATGAGAGAAGGGCCAAGTGTTGTTACTGGTATTTTTAAAGGTAAAGCATGGATATTTCAAGATAATATCAATACAGATATAATCATCCCCTTTAAATTCAAGAGTAGGACGAATGACCCATATGAAATGGCAAAGTATGCCATGTACGGATTGGATCCTGATTTTCCTAAAAAAATCTCCAATGGAGATATAATAGTAGCTGGTCGAAATTTTGGAGGAGGTTCTAGTAGAGAGCAAGCTCCGGTGGCATTAAAATATGCAGGAATTTCGGCAGTTGTAGCCGAAAGTTTTGCACGTATCTTCTATAGAAATGCCTTTACGATTGGATTGCCAGCACTTGAAATACTGGAAATAAAAGGGAAAGTAAATCAGGGAGATGAGCTAGAAGTGGATATGACAGCATTTACTGTCAAAAATATTAGAACTCGAGAGACTTTTCAAGCTAAACAAGTTCCTGAATTTATGCGCGAGATGTTATTACAAGGTGGATTGGTTGAATACTATAAAAAATATAAGCAATTTCCATGGATCCGGAGTCGGAATTTGTAAAACTAACTCGAACCTTTTTTCTTCTCTGCATCGGCGTGATGGTGCCTGATCATGATTTGTACTAAATGTATCAAATTACCCAACAGAGTATCGTTGATAAGCCCTATTTACGAGCCCCTATTCGGTATGCTAGGCGAATGAGATAACAGAATTGGATTTAAAAATTTCATCATATATTTACACAAAGGTTTGTACTCGGAGAAGAGTTTAGGGGACAATATGCTGAACAATAACCATCAGAGAATTTAGTGCTTTAAATGACTATTACAGAAAGAGATACTGAGATATTCGAAACGGTTCCCAATAATAAATAGAGTGTATCATGATTTATTACAGTTCGATTTCAAATATTAACTAAAAATATTTTTATATTTTTTCATTGATTAATAAGTACCGACATATTTAGCTCCGGTCGGATCAATGCATGTAATGGAGTCCACTCTTAAGACGAGTGATTGCTTTGGCTAATATTCCTAAGGGACGGAGGAACCAATAAGAGTGATTCGTTTGTTATAACAGGCTTTGGATGTAGACCATATTCCTTTCTTAGGCCTGCCTGCTGCTTGACTAGTAGTTCTGCTGAGAATTTTGGACCAACATGACCAAAAGAAATGTAGGCCATAATTATACCTGCAAGTGATAAGCCCATTACAAGAAGACTCAAAGCAACTCCCCGCATATGGGGCGAATAAGAAGACCCTTTGTCGCTTGACATACCAAATTCACGTACTGGATATTCTCAAAGGTAAGTATAGTATTAATTATTCCTTAACAAAGTTAACCGATTGTGATTGATTCCGTCACATACACACCTACCGATTTTCCTAGTATGCCAAGGGTGACAAAATGTTCAACCTGCTTATTGAGTTGATAATTGCACACTTCTTTTCTTCGAATTAGAATATTTAGGAATCGCTGCGCCTATCCGAAGACATACTTCATACTAAATAATTCCAAATGTTTCAACCTCCAATTTCAAATCGTTTCTACTAACAAATAGATTATATGCTAATAGAAAATAAACTCTAAATTCGTTTATTATACACAATCGCAGCTTATAGAGATTGATTTAAGTTTTAAATTGGTCAGAGCAATTGTCAAAAAAGATTTCGGTGCGCTGACATCTATATAATTGTCAAATAATAAGCATAATGCATAATATTTCCGAATTATTTACGATACTTCTCGGTTATTGCACAATTGGTTACTATCTAAAATATCTATACCACAATAACTTTACTTGACTCCAACTAATGATACAATGACTAAAATCGATTCATCTGATCCAAAAATTCAATTCTCATCGTTCAGATCTAGCCTCGGTACTTTCCTTAGGAAACAATAATGAGTTGGAAGTAGTTGTTCACTGACTAATTTCTGTGCTATTAGTTTGGTTTCCTCTTTGAACAGAATTCGTTTCGTTCGAGATGGGGGGATTTGCCAGTTCGATTTGTCCTCTTATCTTGCCTGTGGTATGCTTTTCAGACCCCACACTGATGTAGGCATCCCCAGCTTCCATTGAACTGACAAGATCTAATATTTTTTTACCCAGCATTGGACCCATCAAATCGGGGCCGGTGAAAATTCCAGTTAATATTATGCCCGGTTTAGTTGGTTGTTCCTTTGACTGTTTTATGAGGTCAACTATTAAATCGCCATTATTGCCTGTCTTCCCCAGATGGATCCCAATTCCTATGGGATGAGTTATACCGTAATGTTTACTTTATAGTTCATAGTTGTAGAGTTAGGGTGTTTGAATGTTGCTTGGCCCGTGGCATTTGTAATAACTGGAGGAACCACCCGATCTCCTGAAAGGGTTGCAATTTTTTTAGCAGTTACTCCACTTGAAGATAGAGCTATGGATATTAGTACTACGACTAAGATTAACCCTAGTAACAAGGAATATGAGCCCTTGCCGGATGGCAATAACAACCGCTAATAATATCTCTATATAAGTATTAGTTATCAAAGTTAAGTCTAAGTCATCCATTTACTAAACGAAGCCAAATCCCTTATGTACGATAGGACAGAGTTCAATGATTCTCTAAGATTCGCAGAGAATTGCGAGTTATCTGCAAAAACCTTCAGAATAGCGCAGATTTTCTAGTATAATAGAGAACACAGTCTTCAAGTAATGCTTGAAGCTGTTAAATAAGATCAGACATACTAATGATCTATGACAAAAGATCGTGAAGCATCAAAAGATCCGATGTCACCTGAAAAGATAGCCGAGCACGAACCAACCGCAGTTAAGAGAAACCCAAACGACCAAGAAATTGTAGAAGGGGGTCAGACTGGTTCTGATACTCCTGAAGCAAGAGAAAAGCTAAGAAAGAGTGGGATGACAAAGGTCTAAGAACAATAGCTGAAAATCTAATTCCTTCCAGCAAGCCAGTTAGATGTAGCTAGCTTCAGAAATCCTTTTTATTTTTGACAGTCCTTAGCACTGGAAGGTTATAATTCCTATCAAGTATACTGTTAACTTACAAGTAGCGAGAAATGAACAAGAAACCTGAATCTGAAGAAGTTCGATCTGTTAAGTATGTTTCTAAAATGGATTCTAAATCCATCAATAACGCTGTTGAGAGGACAAGAATTTGAATTGAAGAAGAAAGGGTTGTACGGCTCGCACACAGGATACATTTAACTTACCGGCCTAACACAGATTCAAAACAAAAGAAAGGACGCAGTTAGGCCGTAGTGTAGTAATCATCTAAGTCGAATCTAATGTTTCACTCCGAAAGCGATCTTCACTCCAGCCCTATACTCTATAATCTTACCACTGCTTGGATCAACCTTCGCAGTCTTGTCTGTAACTTCCAGTCCTGTAATTCCCTTAATTGTCCTGTTAGCCTCATCCAACGCCGCTTGAATTGCTTCGCTCCAACCCTTTTCTGAACTGCCAACAATCTCAACTATTTTTGCAACATCAGTCATATCCATTAGAATGACATTATGAAATATAACGAATTCAATATAGTCGGTGAAAACCAACTAGTTTAACGGGGTGTAAATGAGCACCAGAGCCATGATAGGCTGGTTATCCCGGAATAACCCCTGATACAGATAACATCAAATATCTACACTTTTTCAATAACGGTCAATTGCGGCAAAGTGTTTGTAGGTTCAGTTGAAGAAAAACCAATCAAGCCTTGAATACCATATTATTACTAGTATGAATGGTCTGAATTTGAAAATTCTGAAATCCGAATCTAAGCAAATATTAGATATGGAAGAAGAATTGATGCTAGAGGACGTTTGTCCTATTTGGTCTGAGAAACTTAAGAAAGGGATCGATGATCTGGACAGGCATATTCTGGCGACAGATTCGAGGTATTGTCTCGTAGGAGAGGCCTGGGGTTTCACAGGTAAACAGACTGGCTACTTTATTGCGCCACTGATTCCTGTAGTAGGTTGCTGGACTTGCTTAAAGTACGGACGGAAATTTGGCTTAATTGCCAAGAAGCAGAAAGATTGCCCCTTCTTTGCAGCCGCTAATTTCAGAGTTTGTTGTACATTGGAACCAAAGACACAAGGCGATAACCAAGTCTCTTAAGCGGTAGGTTTATACAGTACAAATCGAAAATCACTCATTCCTCTGTTCCTTTCCTCAGGTCCAAAGCTCTTCAAATTCGTTTGCAGCTTGGTAGAATGATAGCAACACAGTGTAGTGTTACCTATCGGTCATTATGGAAGGAGATATGATGTTAACAATTTCATATTATTGATCTAAAATTGTTATGTCCTTTTCTGCAATTATTTTTTTAGGTCTTATCCGAATAAGTATTGTTCCTTCCCCGCCGTTAGTTTTTCCGTATTGGACCGATTTCCTCTTGCCCATATAGCGAGCAGCAATTCTTGTTGCCCACTTTATAGCCTCTTTTTGTTTATATGGAAATATTTTTGCTTTACCTCTCAGGAAAACGGTGGCTCCTGATCGTCAACGCAAAGGCTTACCGAGTCATTACGCTGAATGTTGTGGGCCTTATATGAATCAGTACCAGTTGTAAAGTAAATGTCACCAATCTTGCCATTAAGGGGTCGATCTT
>DASWDL010000386.1:0-4188 GCA_036395315.1 Nitrososphaeraceae archaeon | reverse complement strand
GACGTCTCTATAAATGGCTTTCTTAGTTACGTGGCCCTGTTCATTCCTGTATGTTGGGCATGGATTGGCGTTACATTTTATGCAACAAGATTTGGAACTGACGATCTAATCCACCGGTTCCTTACCTTATTGCAAATTGGTGCTTGTGCTTTCATGGCCGTAAATATTCCAGATGGCTTTGGAAAGAATTCAGTTTGGTTTGCTCTATCTTACGCTGCTATGCGTATCCTACTTGTAGTAGAATATGTGCATGCAAGAAAACACGTACCGTCAGCCCGGAAGCTAATTAATAGGTATTCCCTTGGATTTTCTGTTTCTGCCGGAATATGGTTTGCATCAATATTTGTACCTCCACCCCTTAGATTTATTCTATGGCTGGTTGGTCTTGCAGTTGATATAAGTACGCCATTGTTGCTTACCAGACAGATTTCAAATCAATTTGCCCCACATGAACAGCATCTGCCAGAACGTTTTGGATCGTTCACAATAATAGTATTGGGTATAGCGATACTGGGAGTTGTGAACGGCATCGCAACCCATCAATGGACTCTCCCTTCCATGATATCGGCAGCCCTCGGATTGGCGATAGCATTTAGTTTATGGGTGGATTTACTTTGACAGTGTAGATGGTTCAGAAATTCGCGCCCTGCGAGAAAATAAACAACTGGGAGTATATGTTAGCTGGTTGTATATCCATTTTCCTTTGATAATTGGTTTTACAGCATTGGGAGCGAGCATAGAACACATAGTTCTAAGTAACCAAAGCATAGTTTTGCCACCTGCTGAAGTATGGCTAATGTGTATCTCAACTTCCCTTTGCATGTTTGCCTTAGGAGTAATTCAAATAACATCAGCAAAGAGTAGCCCCAAATTAGTTAATTCAAAAGGGATAGAAAAATATAGAGAATCGGCAGTCAGTATAGGTTTAGCTATATCTGTTCTCATAGTTGGTTTCGCCTCAATAAATGGTATTCTGCCCGTATTCTTAATTGGCATGATGGCCGCCTCGTTTATAGGACTAGTTGTTCTGGATATAAAACGTCATCCTCACCATCGTGATTCTAAATTTTAGTTTGGTTTTTTCAAACCTTACATTTTCATTCATGGCTGATCTGCCAACCGCAATTTGTTTGAGGATCAAATCACAAAATCACCCAAGCATAGTGATAGAAGAAGTGTATGGACGCGCATTTTACTATGGCAAGAGAGAAACTGGCAACCTGTGAGCTTATTCGATTTAGGGTTCGAGAACTTAATAATGGATGGTGATGTTATGGAGATTGTAGTTTGGAAGTTGTTATTTGCGCTTATTGCGGGGTTCGCATAAGAGGTTCGGAAACAAAAGATTGGTTCATATATACTAATTTTCGGCGATACTTGAAAGTTATTGAGTGTCCTATTGACGATCCGTCTCTTGGAATGTTACCACAACAATATGTCTGTGGAAAATGCCATGAGGATATGCGAAAGGATAGAAATGAATCCTACAGATGGATGGATTTTCCGGATCGGATATAGTTATTCAAATCATGTCTACTCCATTTCGTGTAATTCTTTGTTTAACCTTAGAATGACAAGCTTTTCTAGTTTTGATACAGAACATTTTATTGAAAATGATCCTATAAACCATATAGGCGAGCTTCACTGATCATTGTCCATAATGTTATCGCAGAAATCTCCGAGCTGGCTAAGAGCCGCACAAATAGGCTTGGGAGCATTAATCATTGTCTTATCTCTATTCGCTCTTGCTTCTCCTGCAATAACTTACATCTCAATTATTTTGATATTGGCTATAGTCTTGTTCTTCGTCGGAATTGAGGAGATTTTGGTTGGAATTTTTTCACCTGGTAAGTCTAGATGGGCGAACATAGGTCTTGGAGTACTCGTTTTGATTTTTGCTGGCTTAGCCATTTCATATCCTGCAACAACCGCTCTGATTATAATCATATTTATTGCCGTAGCGTTCCTAATTAATGGTATTGCCAGAATCATAGAAGGCTTTTCAGGCAAGCACTCTGGAGCATCACGGGCGTTCTTGGTAGGTGTTGGCGCACTTGCGATAGCCCTTTCCATCGCAGTCCTAGTATCTCCATTCTTCGGTGCAGCTTTAGCGGGGATTGTAATTGCAGTAGGACTTTTAATAACTGGGATTCAAATGGTTGTTGCAGGATTCCGAGGTCGAAAAGTGTCAGTTCCCGGTACCGCCGTTAATCGATAAGGAAATTTTAAATGAATTAATTGGGGAAAGGAGGTTGCAAATTGATTTTCACCACAAATAGTAGCACAAGGAATGATTCAAATGTGCTATAACTGAGGTGGTTGCTCTCCACGTGAATGGCTATTTCTAGTCATTGTTTGTTTTTTAAAATATTTTTATCTCAATACATTGGTTACTAGGTTTTCAATCGTTTGTCTAACATACATTACCTCTCAGCATAAATTTCGATTACTCTAGGACAATTTAGATTACTATGAAAAACCATGTTAGTAACCATAAATTACCAAACTTGTCATTAATCGTCCTCTTAGTATCTATAAGTATCACAGGCAGCGGTATAATGTTATCATCACCGGTCACTTCAGCATATGGTGAATCCTCTTCCTCAGGACATTCCTCAAAAACATTATCGGGGACACATATTGTATCTATAATCGGCATAAAGAAGGACAAGTCATTCGATCCTAACCCGATTGAAATCAAAGCAGGTGATTCAGTTACTTGGACAAATGATGACGACGATATTCACACAGTTACGTCTGGAAGTAGTGAAGGACCGACTATAGGACAAGATTTTGATTCTGGTACTTTAGCTTCAGGGGAATCGTTTACCCACAAATTTGACAACCCTGGGACCTTTGAATATTTTTGTTCTTTTCATGAATCGATGACTGGAAAGGTCGTTGTAAAATAAATCGTGGGAGGTCACAGGCGAGAAAAATTGGATTTCTATAGAAATCGTAGAATTTCCGTTCCTATTCTAGTTGTTGGACTCTTCATTCAAGTGTGGCTACAGGCACGGGCGGCAGGCTATACTGGAGGTGAAATTACTATAAAGTTAAATAATGCCCAGTTTGTTCCGATAAATGGAACGACTAATTATCAAATCAAGGTTAATGTAAACTACACCGTATCCGATCCCACACTCATCGGTCAAAAGATTAATGCCGTTATGAAGGTACATTCTTCGAATGGATCGATATTAAAGACTACATCTTTTCCCGCGGGATTCACTGTGAATAAAACTGGCATGACACAACTCCTAACGAATATACCCATTTCCAGCTCCCAAAATATCACTACTGAATCTGTATTCACGGATCTTAACAAGACGAACGTATTATCAAATCAGATAAAAACACTTCCTCCGATATCTCACCCTATTAATTCCTCCGATTTCACGCCGACCGTGGTTACTAAAAAAACGTGATTCATGTAAGATTAAAAATTGCAAACATAATGAACTAAAGTGTTTCGAGTATTCAAAAATAGCCCTTCTAGAGATTGCATGCATATTAAGATGAGTATATTTATTTTTATGGCGGCACTTCTGGTAACTAGTTTTGTTCTTAACAATATTACGATAAGCACGGCATATGCAAAGGCAAAAGATAAACCTAATAAAGTTCTTTCCGACAGTAACAAAAAGCATAAAAGCATCACTCACGATGCTCTACCATATCATGGCGTAAATATGAAAGGGTACAACACAGGTTTGCCACAGTCCAGAGAGGGCTTCAAGAATCCCTATCCAAGTAACTATTATAAAAGTAGTTTCAAAATACTTTCAAAAGATAACATCATCGATCATATTCGCTACAGGTTCTACTGGGAATCGTATGTTAGAAACCCGGTCGAATTCATAAAGGAACTGAAACAAGTTGCAAAATTAGCTGACAAATACGGAATTAAAGTAGTTTATGACAATCATCAATTTCATACTTCATCGTGGCTAGATGTTCGAAGTGGAACTGGGTTCCCAGCATACTTGTTTAATGATGCCGTCCTCTACAAGCAGGACAGTGGAGGAACACCAAAGTCGACCGCTGCAGAAAAATGGTGGACCAATTGGTGGAACAGGGCAATTAAGAGTGTGAACGGCACAGATGGTTGGCGTCTACAAGCAGATTTCTTGAGGACCGTGGTAAAAACTGTTGATAAGCACAAGAGCACATTGGGTTATGAAATAT
>DASWDL010000385.1:0-3479 GCA_036395315.1 Nitrososphaeraceae archaeon | reverse complement strand
TGTTATTGACTATAAACATGTAAACCGCGATTCAGCAAGAGTCCCGTGTACTTTACATGACAAATTCCACAGGTTCTAACTAACTGCCACACTAAACAATCCAACGGGAGGCAATCCACCAGGAATTAGTCAGGGGCAAGGCGGACCGAATCCAACTGGAAGCAATATATCTTGTATTGCGGGAAATAAATGTATGTAGTCTAAATACCCGCCCAACTACCCATTTCATTATTTTATCTTTTCTGGCTTATGGAGCTCATCCACATGTTTATCATATTCGGTATTTGTCTCAAAGCTCATGCCGCACCTACCACATATTATGGGTTTTACTGATCCTTCGTTCCTTGATGCCGCTTCTTATCACCTACTCGAAGTTGACTGTTTCATTATGTGCGATCGTCCAGCTTATGCACCTCGTCATAATGTTGCATGTACTCCGAGTCAGATTCGAATGCTTTATTACATTTAATACACATTACTGGGTCTTGTTCGTCTTTCGCCGCAACTTTATTGTCCTCCCTCACACCTTCTAGATACTCATTTTCGGAGGTCATCTACTTATCATGGTAATTATGATTTATCTAGGTTGTACGACGAATTAGATAAAAAATAGGGATGCAAGATATGATTATGGGATATGTAACATGAGCCGACAACATTAAGATTAGGTGAAAATCGTTCGAGTTTGACACATAGAAAAAGGTCTTTCGAACTAGGAAAATGGATTAGAATTTCGCTATATGGTTTGCTAAACAAACCTGATAAAATACCAACCTGAAGTGACTGGCATGAAAATACTGATTAGTATCTACTACGAGTAAAATGATAGGTTTGCTCATGGCATTGCTGTATGCAGAACATTTAATTGAATATCTGCCTTGTTGTGCATAAGTAAGTAGGCAGGTTTACGTTAGTTGAAGAAAACAAGTTCCACCCAACTCCAAAATTACACCAAAAAGCGGAAATTTTCAAGTACTACTGAGCCTGTTGGACAAGTCCCAAAGGGAACACGTGGCTCAGTATATAAAGTTAAAGACAAAGTCTTTACAGTTCAAAAACATAGGGCCAGGCGTCTTCACTTTGACTTTAGACTTGAGGATGAAAATGGGGTTCTAAAATCATGGGCCGTGCCAAAGGGTCCTTCTCTTAACCCGCAAACCAAAAGGCTTGCCATACTAACTGAAGACCACCCCTACGATTATTTACTATTTGAGGGAACTATTCCTAAAGGAAACTATGGGGCTGGCACAGTAACTGTATGGGATCACGGTACTTATAAAACTGATAGAAGTTTGACCGATCAATTCGAAAAAGGTAAAATATCGATAGAGTTGTATGGAAAAAAACTAGGGGGAAGATTCTCACTTATAAGAACCCGGAATGAAAATCAATGGTTATTAATCAAATCAAATGACGAGTTTTCTTCTACAACTGATGATATAACAGTGACCGCACCATCGTCGGTTCTCTCTGGCAGATCCGAGATTAGTTCAAATAATAAGACAAAGTCGGCGAGAAATATGGCAGTTCATGATTCTAAAAGTAAAACATTTGAAGAAAGAGTTTCGCAGAGTGCTCAATTTAGGCGGAACCTAAGGCGTAATACTAAGTCCTTTGCCAGGGTTAAATTTCCAAAAATAATTAAGCCTATGCTTGCCACGCCTGTAGACAAGGCCTTTAACAATAAAGACTGGGTCTTTGAAATAAAATGGGATGGAGTGAGGGCAGTAGTTTTTAAAGAAAATGAAAATCAAGTGAGACTTCAGTCGAGAAATGGTAACGATATTACCCACCGGTATCCTGAAATTACCGAGGCATTGAAAGCATCGTTGGCCGGCACACAATACGCTATTTTTGATGGAGAAATTGTAGTACTAGATGACAATGGACTTCCAGATTTCCAGGGCCACCAAAAGCGCATGAATATTCAAAATGATAGGGAGATAAAAAAGCTTTCTGAAGAAATACCAACTACGCTCTTCTTATTTGACATGCTTTACCATAGAGGTGAACGTATTGAGGGCATAGGTTTTGTCGAAAGAAGGCTTTTACTGGCTCGAACTATAAGAACAGATGAGCGCATAAAAATATCAGAGTTTATCGAAGAGAAGGGGCTGGATATGTTAAGGCAAACTAAGGAGCTTAACTTGGAGGGAATCATGGCTAAACGTAAATCAAGCGTCTATAAAGAAGGTATTCGATCGAAAGACTGGCTAAAGATTAAGAATATAAAAACTCAAGACTGCGTGGTAATAGGCTACACTGAAGGGTTGGGCAAAAGGAAAAACAGGTTTGGTTCTTTATTGCTCGCAGTATATGAACCTCAAAACAAGAAATTAAGCTTTATTGGACATACTGGCAGTGGATTCGACGATAAAACAATCGAATCAATATACTTTAAGCTGCAGAAATTAAAATCCGAATCGATGCCAATAGAAGCGCTTCCTTACAGAAATAGAGAGACACATTGGGTGAGGCCGGTACTTGTAGCAGAAGTGAAATTTAGTTCATGGACCAAAGATGGAATAGTGAGAGCACCTATATTTTTAAGATTCCGAGAAGATAAGGAACCAGTTGAGTGTCTGTTAGAAGCTGATCAGCCCATCTCAACTAGCGCGGCGAATTTAGATAATAAAACCCCCGTCCAGATCGAGCATCCTAGTCGTACCTCGATAATTGCATCAAAGAGAATTGATCACCCTTCAGGTGGTCAGGAATTCTCAAATCCTGATAAAATTTTCTGGAGGGCGACAATAGAACATCACGAAATAACAAAGGGCGACTTGATAAATTATTACGATTCCATAAGCGACTATATTCTCCCTCATTTGAAAGATAGACCTCTTTCCCTTAGTCGATATCCTGATGGTATCGAAGGAAAGTCATTTTACCACAAGGGCTGGAATATGCGAAAGCCTGATTTCGTTACTACTGTAAGGGTTCATTCAGAGCATCGAGGTGAACCAATTAACTATCTTGTCTGTAACAATAAGGAAACCTTACTATGGATTGCGAATCTAGGTGCCATTGAAATGCATCCATGGTATAGCAGGTTTAATGACATCGAGAGCTGTAGTAGCTCTGCTACATTAATTGAGGAAGAATGCGGCTTGAATTTTCCGGATTTCATTGTCTTCGACTTAGATCCGTACATCTATTCTGGTAAAGAGAAAAACAAACAGGAACCTGAATACAATACTCGGGGATTCAAGGCAACCGTTGAAGTTGCTTACCATTTAAAAGATCTTTTTGACGAGTTAAAAATTAAGTCTTATGTAAAAACGTCTGGCAAAACCGGTCTGCATATTTACGTGCCGATAAAAGTAGAATATACCTACGATCAGACAAGGACATTTGCAGAAATAATTGGTAAAATATTATTATCACGCTTCCCACAAAAGATAACGATGGAATGGAGTACTGACAAAAGGACAGGCAAGGTCTTTTTTGATTACAATCAGAATGCGAGGGGAAAGACA
>DASWDL010000384.1:0-2240 GCA_036395315.1 Nitrososphaeraceae archaeon | reverse complement strand
ATTAACGATGTATTTTTCAGCAATCCCGATATTGCCAAAAAAGCTACCTTCTCTAATGTAATCTATAGAGGCTACAAGTTGAGGACAGTTTAGGAACTGGGCATCATTTAGAAACAAAGTTATCTCTTTCTCAGGGTTAATACCACGCTCAATCTTTCTTATGATCTTAAGAATTATTTTTTTGTTTAATATGACTGAGGAGTTGCTCTGTTCCGAATTTATAAAATCTATTAAAATATCTGAATTCCCTTTTTTTAATTTTGAAGCCACGGGAGCCAATTCACTCTCGCTGTTATTGATAGGATTGAACTCAAATTCTCCAAAGGCGGAAGGTATCTTTTGATGTGAAGCTGCAGCTGTGAAAAGCAAGGCGCAAAGGTTCTTGTCACTGGAACCATCGATAGCAAGCCATCTATCAGAACTAGAATCTGAACTAATCTCAGCGAGTATTCTTGAATGCGCATCTGTAGTCCAGGTATTAGATTTTGTAAGCACCATTGGAAGGAAATAAATTTCTTCATTACTTTCATATTTGACCTTCAAAAGTTGAAGAATGTAAATTCCCATCAGTTTACTGATAGCGACATAGTCAAATACAGACAGATGATTTATTGTTTGCGACTTGCTGCCAAACCACCTGGCCTGTTCGAGGTAACCCTTCAAAGAAGGCATTAATTCATTTAAGATATGACCAATAGTGGAAGGAACAATATCCCCTTTTATCATGACGTCATACATACAGTTATAGTATAAATCAGAGGATGGATTTATCTTGGCTTATTTTTTGAGCAAAAAAATGTGTGCTGGTTGGACTTGAGGGTCCAGTTTTACATAATTAGATTCGTCTCTCCACGAATAGCTCGTGTCATCTAGCAAGTCATATACTTCGTAACTTTCTCCCTGTACAATCCCTAGTTCTTTGATAGGCACCTGTACGATGGATTCATGAGTATTGAAGGGATCAAGATTTACGGCGACTAGGATTACATTATTTTTGTCTACATCCCATTTACCATAAAATATTATTTGATCATTATTTGAGTGCAGTACCTTTAAATTTCTGTTTGTGTGCAGAGCCGGGTTATTTCTCCTGATTTTATTTAAATTGGCAATGAATGTCTTTATGTTTCCTTCTCTGTTCCAATCCCACATCTTGTACTGATATTTTTCAGAATCCATATATTCTTCAGAATTTGGTCCCTTTGTTTTATTCTCGCAAAGTTCATAGCCATTGTAAATGCCATAAACTGATGAAAGTGTGGCGGCAAGAACTATTCGTATTTTGAAAGCGGGCGTGCCGCCCTTTTGCAAGTATTCGTGTAGGATATCGGGCGTATTCGTAAATAAGTTCCCTCTATAATACTCCGCAGCATCAGACACGAGAAAATCAGAGATGAATTCTGTAAGTTCTGGTTTTGTATTTTTCCATGTAAAATATGTATACGACTGTGTGAATCCTAACTTCGCAAGGTATTTCATTAACTTGGGACGAGTAAAGGCTTCTGAAAGAAAAATGGTTTCAGGATAGTCATGATGTACCTTCCGTATTAACCATTCCCAAAAAGGGAAAGGCTTGGTATGGGGGTTATCCACTCGAAATATTCTGATTCCCTTATCTATCCAGAAAAGAACTACGTTTAGGAGTTCCTGCCACAAGTCCTTCCAATTCTGATTTCGAAAATTAAAAGGGTAAATATCAAAATATCTTTTTGGGGGGTTTTCTGCATATCTTATAGAGCCGTCGTTCCTTTTGAAGAACCATTCTGGATGCTCCTTGACATAAGGGTGGTCTGGAGAGCACTGAAATGACAAATCTAGTGCTAATTCGATATTAAAATTTCGTGCCGATGCTATAAATTCTTTGAAATCTTCCATACTCCCAAGGCCAGCATGGATGGACATATGACCCCCTCCTTCCAGTTCATTTCCTATCGCCCATGGACTTCCGGGCTCCTGGGGTCCTGCATTATCGGTATTGTTAGCCCCTCTTCTATTAGTGCGCCCGATTGGGTGTAAGGGGGGCAAATAGATCACGTCGAACCCCATCTCGCTTATCTCAGGAAGTCTGTTAATGCAATCTCTGAACGTTGAACTTGTATCTGGTAGCGACCCTTGTGAGCGGTGAAACATTTCGTACCAGGCAGAGAACGCCGCCTTCTCACGGTCAACCACGACATTAAGAATTTTGTACTCGCTAAGATCTTCTTTTTTCTGAAACTTGTTTACGGCAGAAAGAAGAT
>DASWDL010000383.1:0-3046 GCA_036395315.1 Nitrososphaeraceae archaeon | reverse complement strand
CCTAGCCGATTTTTTCCACACTCCCCTTCAATAGGATCATTATATTGCTCATGGTACTATGTGAGTTCCAGAAGATCCAGCCAGAGCATCGGTCAACTTGTCTAGGTTTGCTATTATTGATTCCTTACCACCGTTATTAATGAATGTAGTTGCAGCTTTAACTTTTGGTGCCATGCTTCCCTCCCCAAGTAAGTTATTATCAAACACCTCCAGGTCCTTCATCCTGATAGTAGTTAGGAGTTTTTGATTTGTCTTTCCATAATTTTCGTAAACTCCATCAATATTAGTTAGAATTACTAGCTTCGTTGCACCAATAAGAGTAGCCAAGCGCTCCGTCGCCAAGTCTTTATCAATCACGGCATTGACTCCGATTTTCGCGCCGTTTTTTTCTACAACTGGTATGCCACCCCCACCACATGCGATAACAAGAAAACCTGCTTGCAATAGAGATTCGATTGCTTTATGCTCTACTATCAAAAGGGGCGCAGGGGAAGGAACAGCAAGTCTATAACCGTTTCCAGAACGAACTTTCTTAATCATGAAATTGTCACTATCTTTTACCAATGTATCCATCCATTCCTGCTCTTCCCATTCATGAAAAACCCTCCCTACTGGCTTGCTAGGATTTTGAAACGCAGGATCGTTTTCATCGACTAACACCCTAGTAAGGACAGTAGTTACTTGCATATCCAATCCCCTTCTATCGATCTCATCTTGCAAAGTCTGCTCGATCATATAACCAATTACTCCCTGCGTTTCTGCGTTACACGCATGCAACGGTAATGCGGGAAAGATACCATTTGCCAATCTGTGTCTCAATAGACTCGCACCCACCTGGGGCCCGTTACCATGAGTCAAAACTATCTTAAATCCTCTCTTGAGTAGATCCACAATTTGTTCAGATACTCCCCTAACATGGTCGCATTGCTGTTCAAATGTTCCACTTTCATTTTCTCGCATTAACGCATTTCCTCCAAGAGCAACGACAATAACTTCTGGATTTACGCGAGTCAAAGTCTATGTGATGTGCCACAAATATTTAAGCGTATTTAACAAATGTTTGTAACTTTTTCTTAAATCATAAAATTAGAATACTCTGATATGTACAACTAAAACAAATCAAGCAAATTGAAATCGAGCCGGGCCCAAATAAAGTACGAGTATCAATTTTTTTTAATTATCTTCTTAAAGATGAATTAAGTTTATGCAATGAACTTGTTCCAAATTTTCTATCAATTAGTGTGTAAAGAGCACAAGTCATCCCAGTTACAAGATCTACACCAGAAGTATGCCCACGAGAGCTGAGAGGAACCATCTTCTTCGAATATTCGTCTGATCTCCCAAGAGCCAGTGAGTTTACCATCCCTTGGATTTCTTCATCACAAATGCATTCTTGACTATACTCCATTAATTTATAGCTCGTCCATGATGTCATTGTTGAATATTCTTCAGGTAAAATTATTCTCTCAAAATCTAGGCACTTCGCACACCAATTGAACATAGTTAGAAATCCTGAAATAAAATCATCTCCAGCAGGAGTATACCCAGGTCCTCTACCACATAGTTTGCCTAGAGTACGGGCCATGAGAGCCGCAAATACTGCACCATCGTCAGTTTTCTTACTATTACTGTTTATAACCCGTATTTGTTCTGGAAGCAACCCCCTAGTAGTAATGTCTGGTGAAAGGAGACAGCCTGACCTTGCCAGTTTGATCATTGAAGGAAAAATGGAATCAAACTTATCACGAAATTTCGATAAGGATCTGATTGTTACATATCCTAGATTGTTCTCAAATAACCTCCATTTTCTTACTCCTATAGTTACATCATTATCTATCATGACCTGGTCGCGATGCCCTCTTATGATGGAACCAAATTTCATGAATTTCCTAAAACCAAAAGTACCACCATCTTGAATAACGTTTATTGTGATCGGTGAACGTACCTTATTGTTCGTAATTACGAATAGCCGGTTGTCTATAGTCCTGATATTCGCTGCGCTATCAAAGACGCTAATCAGCTGCCCTCTTATTCTGTTCTGACCGCTCAAGATATGTTCTGCGAAAAGGCTTCCTATCCAATTACCTTCAAAAATATTCTTTTTTATTTTAGGATAGCTAGTTTTGTAATCCGATAACTAAGATTACACCTACAAAATTTTGGAAAGTATACGTTCCAACTTCGGATCCAATTTAGGTCTAGGTTTCCAGTCAACATGAACTGCTGTCACATTCTGACTGAGAAGGGAGTGATAGAATAAATCAAGTCCAATATTTATCACATGTAATTCTGTATTCAGTAAATTTCTCCCTTTAGCCAATTAACTGATTCTCTCCGTGAAATAACTGGAATAAATCCTATCGAGATTAAGTTTCCCTCTAGCTATTATTTGTGCGGAGGCAATTGCTGCCAAGGCATTAGTTGGAAAGACTAATGCTCCAGCTTTTTCCAGTTTCCTAATGCTTTCATCATACCCTTGGGGATCTCTCTTCGTGCCACAAACATGCGTAACAATGCTCAAATACCTGCTGCTCTTTCTTGCTGTCGCTTTCACTTGCCCAATTTCCTTTAAGACTGCTCCGACTGGATCTGGATTGGAACCATATCCCAATACAAAATCCATCATGACTACACCCACTTCAGGATCTTGCGATTCCTCGACCAGTCTTAACCTTCTTATTGTTGGATCGATCATAGGGTGTGGACGCCCTTGAGTGAACTCTTCTTCTCCCAAGTCTAGAATAGAATGTTTTTTACTCTTTGAAGACTGAGGCAATTTTTTTGTTCCTCCAGTAGGGGCATTAGAGTAGAGGTCTTTTAATACACCATTCAAAATTACTTGCGTCTCGTAGGCAAATGTTCCTCCCGTATATAATGCTCTAATATACTTCTGTTGCTCTCTAAGTCTCCTCCATTCTTTTGCTACTGCATTTTGCAGAATTTCAGGTTTCATGTGAAGGCGGACCAATGATAGCTTATACTGTTGATTGCTAGTCAGACTTGCAACTGCAAATACCGCTGAAGCAAGTGTATTCACCTGAACTAT
>DASWDL010000382.1:0-4208 GCA_036395315.1 Nitrososphaeraceae archaeon | reverse complement strand
ATTAACGTTAATGCTGACAGAGACAGGATTTACCAGGTGATCTCTAATTTGCTCAAAAATGCGCTTAAGTTCACTGAGGATGGTACTATTAGTGTAGACGTCGAGCGCAAACGTGATATTGATAGTAACAATCATGCCGAAGCAATAGTTACAGTAACTGATAGTGGAAAGGGTATAGACGCCGAGATATTGCCTAGGCTGTTCTCCAAGTTTGCCACAAAATCTGATACAGGTACTGGTCTTGGCCTTTATATCTCTAAAGCTATTATTGAAGCACATGGTGGGAAAATGTGGGCGCAGAATAATCCAAATGGTCGAGGAGCTACATTTGCCTTTAGCGTTCCTCTTCCGCATTTGGAAGTAACAGAGAATAATCCAATCAATGATGAACTTACCGAAACATGAGTGTAAATTGGCTCGCAGTTGGCAGACCTGTCTGAGTAATGATTGTTACATCTTCCTTGCCAGTTTGTTACCCTAAATGAACCGACTTATAAGCCAGATTCTCGTCAGATATATGGGGTATTTGGAAATTGATTAAGGGATTGAGTAAGGTGAAATTGTAAATCAATCTACTTCATACTTTGTTACAACGGGCAAAATCTAAAGTTATTTTAAAAATCTCCCTTCTAGTTGTTATCGAAATTGGTTTGATTTGCGGAAGTTTTTTCGCCCTTGCTTATTTTCAATCACAAGGAACATCTATTGGAAACTCTATTAATATAGCGGGCAAAAATCGATATCTAACGGCGAACTCATTATTACAGACTGAAAAATATATTGACGGTCCCTCTAACATCTCCCAACTTAAAGCTGCTTTGATTAACTTGGAGACAAATATAGTAACACTTAAGCAGGGGGGGACAATTGCCGGGATTAATTTAAAACCCCTCCCGGCTGATTTTTCTAACCGCTTGAAAAATATTGAAAGAGACTTCGCTGTATACAAGTCGTTAATTGAAAATAAACTAAGTAACCAAGGCCAGAAAGTAATTGCATCGGCCCAGTCCGCAGCGCTGAAAAAGGAGATCGAATTAGCTGCTTCTAATTTGGTTCAGTCTTCCGATATTTTGGTTACAGAACTGGGAGTATATGCCGACGGGAATTCCCAGAACTTGATGCAAATGCAAATATTCTTGGGTATTCTGAATATCGGGATCTTGGCTCTGATTTTATATCTTGTTTCAAGGATCCTTAGGCCAATATCTGCGCTTATACAGGCAACAAAGGAAGTAAAGAAGGGCAACTTCGGCGCATCGGTTCAGCAAAAAGGTAATGACGAACTGGCAACTTTGAGCGAGTCCTTTAACTCTATGGTATATTCAATAAAAAGTTATATTGAAAAGCAGAAACAATTGACCGAAGAACTCAAAATAGTGAATGAGGAACTCAACCAAAAAGATCGTTTGAAAGATGAATTTATTAATATTGCAGCTCACGAAATGCGAACTCCTGTGCAACCTATACTTGGGCTATCGGAGCTACTCAGGTCTAGAAGAAATGAAAGCGGTGACATGGCCATCGACAAGCAAGAAGAAGATGAACTTTTAGATATGATCATTAGCAACGCAAAAAGATTATTACAGCTTGAAAAAAATATTTTAGATGTTACAAGGATAGAAAATAAATTACTAAAGCTGGATTTAGTAAAATGTAATCTACCAGAAATAATTTTTGATGCAATGCGTGATACTCAGAACCATATCGAAAAGAATAAGGTCCAACTACAATTCAATCCTAACCAAGAAAGTAACGTGCTGGTAAATGTGGATAGGGCCAAGCTGACTCAGGTCGTTTCTAATTTACTGAGTAATGCAATTAAATTTACTCAAGAGGGAATTATTGAAATAAATGTACAAAAGTATGATAATCAAGCTATTGTTACTATAAAAGACTCAGGCTCTGGAATAGACCAAAAAATTATGTCTAAATTATTTTCAAAGTTTGCTACAAATTCTTCCTCGGGAACAGGCTTGGGCTTGTTTATATCAAAGAGTATAATTGAAGTCCACGGGGGCAAAATCTGGGCCGAAAATAATCCAACGGGAAGAGGAGCAACATTTTATTTTAGCCTACCAATCGAGAATAAATAACGTACGATCCTGACCCATTGTCGGGTCGATTCTTAAGACAAGACCGGTTACCATCCCAGAACCTTCGCAGACCTTAAGGCAGCATCATTCAATGCTTGCTTTGGTTCAGCGGTACCATTATAGATTTGTTCTATTGCTTGCCGTATGTTCTCAGCTATCTGTGGATATTCTGGTATGCTAGGCCGATTGCGGGCGTCTTTGAGCATACTGATTAAATCAGCATAATATGGCGTAGTTTGATTCAACTCTCGTGCATAAGGACCTTCACCGATAGGTACCTGAGTTGGCAGATTTGAATGAGCAGCCAGATAGGGAGCAAGTATTTTGGGTTCTAGCATTATAGTAAGCAATTCCCAAGCGAGATCCTTTTGTAATGAGGTCTGAGGAATAGCAAGTTCCCATCCTCCCATTAAGCTGCTGGTTTGATAACTCTTGTTCGGTACTGGAAACATTGGGATGAAGCCGACTCTCTTTTCAAACTCAATTTTCTTTTCGATGGAGGTTATAGGAAATTTCTCACTTATGTGATGTTGTAAGGCCTCTATCATGACTGCAAATTTTCTATCAAGAAATTCTATTCCCCAAAAATGATTTTTCTGTGGCTTGATTCCTGCATCAACTTGGTCTTTAAGAAATTCCAGTGCTCTGACGCCTTGAGAGCTATTGTAAGCTGGAAACCAGTAGGAACCTTTTGATGGATGGTCATCCTTCAGCTTAAGAATATCCCCGCCAAGCATCCACAGGTAGGGGTACCAAAGGTCAGGAGAATGGCTAGCCCCAGTAAGATGAACACCCTCTATTCCGACGGGGTTCAGAGATGCATTTAGCTTCCTTGCAGCTGCTATATACCCGTCCCATGTCCCCAAGGAATCAGGGGGTATACCTGCCTTTTCCAATAAATCCTTCCAATACCAAATGCCCCTTACATCTGTCCAGGCCCATATTCCATAAACATCGCCATGGTATATACCGCCATCCCAGTTAGCTTGATACCAGTCTTTTTGTCTTCCCCAGTCAATGGCCCTTTCCGTAAGGTTAGCCAGAAGACCTTTTCCAGCAAACTCACCAAGCCAGATCTGATCTAAAGAAATTAAATCGATAGGAGTATGGTTAGTCAGAGCTCTAAGCATCTGAACCCTGGCCTGACTATATGGAAATGTTGTCCACTTTAACTGAATGTCCATCGATGGATGCCTACCTTTCAACTCTTCCAATGCTGGCTTAAGCAAAGAATTCCATCTTGCTGGATCACCTTGGTCTTCAAGCAGAGCTGTTAGTATAACTTGTCCTTTCTGAGTCGTCAGTGTAGCAGCAGAACTGCTAGGAATCGCTACAATGTTTACTATTAACGCTATGATTAGACCAGTAGCGAGGGGTGATAATTTCCAAGCAGGTGCATACACTCACTGAATTACATCGCGCAGATTCTTAACCTTTTCTTGAAAATATATACAATTGTGTAGAAATGAAATACCATCTCTCTATCGAATCCTAATCTAGGACAAAGGTCTGTGAATTAAAATGAACTGAAAATTGGCCTTTTCCACATTATCAAAATGGATTTGGATTATTGCTATTGAAAAGGGGCAGCGTCTTATTTTGGTTTACAAATAATTAATAATTAAATTAAGGACAAAAACATGATGTTTAAGATCAAACCATACTAGAGGAATTATTAAGGAACCGAAGGAAGCATTAGACGAAGCGGCTGCAAAATCTGCAAAGGTTCTAGGCTGGTAGTAAAGATACAGACTTGGTGCCGTGATGGCCTTTAGAAAATTATCATTTTGAGCCTTTTTCTCTTATTACCTGTTGCATATAGTCTTTGAGTTCCTCCTCAGTTAATGAGTGCGAGACACCACCTGTCTCTTCTTCTATTCTCTCTTGAGTTGCATGGACCAATTTCATTACTCTTTCCTTCAATTCTTGTTCTATCTGGGCAGCTCCTATATTGTGAAATAGTTCTGGAATAGATTTTTTTATTGTCCGTCTAAGGGAGGTGTCTTGCGAAATTGACACGGCGGCAGAGTACAAGCCTAACGTAAACATGTAAGATGAAAGGAGCACGAGGGAGTGAATCGCAGCGCCATATGTTACGTGGTTGGCCGAGGTTTC
>DASWDL010000381.1:0-9486 GCA_036395315.1 Nitrososphaeraceae archaeon | reverse complement strand
AGTTCTGTGACGAGTAGGAAAATACCGAAGTCCTTTAATTTTTTTAGTAAGATCCGATAGAAAGGTATCCATGAATCCTGAAAATCCTTATCAACGTACCGAGGATGAGGAAGTACTGAAATAAATGCATCAATGGACTTGTCTTGAAGTTCGACCACTACAATTTCAAATGAATCATTTATAAAAAGAATATTATCATTTTTAAAGTTCTTGCAAGCTTTGTGATGTTCCAAACTGTCTGATTCAATTCCGATCAATAGGACACTCCTATTGGAGTGTTCTTGAGCTAGTTTGCTTAAGAGTCGACCGTCTCCAGAGCCCAGCTCCACAACTATTTTATGATATTTACCAATTAACGATACATCAAACATAGTGCATGGGTATAAGGAATCTGATTATTACTGTGGCATTAATAGTTCCGATTCAAGCAACTGTTGTACCAATTGAACAACCTCCTGTTCTACTTGCTGCCTTGGCAATCCTAGTTTTGATGAAAAATGATCTGTAAGTTGAGTAATAGTTCTGGTACCGTCGCAACTACGCCAAAATTCCAATATTGCCTGATTTACCATAAAACCACCTCCCTTGTCGTTTTTTAGGATTAATGATCCGTCCTTTTCAGTTACGAGTTCTCCCTTAGCGAGCGGTTTGTATTTTTCGTAATCAATCTGAAATCTTAGCTTCGGCTTCCCGAAACCCAATTGTTCGCGGACCGACGGTTCCATTTTATCTAGACTCCATGGCGGATCCCAGACTATCGACACATTTACCCCACCAACACCGGTAATTTTGCCAACATACCTCTTTACATCACTAACCAAAGTATCGTGCAACGGGCAACCGCGAGTTGTCATGGTCATTTCTATATCAACATTGTTTTCTTCATTAACTTTAATCTTATAAATGAGTCCCAGATCAACCACATTGACTGGAATCTCTGGGTCCATGCATTTTTTTAGTGCAGAATACACTTGCTCCTGCGTCACTTTCTCAGGCATCTCTTGATGAAAGTGATTTTAGAGATTAAATACTTTATCTATTGGAATTTAGTAATTTACGAATATTCGTTTTATAAGGTGCCTGCAAAATGCATTTTTCTGTTATTATCCCAGTTATCAGTTCGGGAGGAGTAATGTCAAATGCAGGATTCAGAACGTCGACGTCTTGGGGTGCAACGATTTTATTTCCTATCTTTATAACTTCTTCTTTGTCCCTTTCTTCTATTACAATATCATGCAATTTACTTTTTGAATCAAAAGTCGAAATTGGCGCAGCTACATAGAAAGGAATAGAGTGACGCCTTGCTAATGCAGCAATTTGATACGTACCAATTTTGTTGAAAACATGTCCAGTCTTTAATATCCTATCTGCCCCCACTATTACTCTGCTAATGGTATTCTGACACATGACATGACCTACAGCATTGTCTGGGATAAGACGGACATCTATTCCATCATGAGTCAGCTCAAACGCGGTTAGCCTAGAACCTTGCATAACTGGTCTCGTCTCAGTTGCAATAACACGAATTTTTTTTCCATCGTTCCTTGCAGCCCTAATAACACCAAGAGCAGTGCCGAATCCTACGGTTGCAAGTGATCCCGCATTGCAGTGTGTCAGAATTACTTCATTTTGTGATATCAGTTCAGCACCATTTTGTCCGATCCTCTTGTTTGTACTAACGTCATCGTCAGCCATCTTAATGGAACGATCTAGTATTTCTTTTCGAATTTGATTAATCGAAGTACCTTCCATTGCTTTTTCTATAATAATGTCAAGAGCCCATGCAAGGTTGACTGCAGTTGGTCTGGTCGATTTCAGTCGCCTATAAGCAATCTTCAAATCAGAGAGTAAGCCTGAAGTATCCGTTGCTTTACTTTGGAAGGCTGCGAGGCATAACCCGAATGCCCCCGTAACACCTATAGCGGGTGCTCCTCGAACGATTAGATTCTTAATCGCGTTGGCAACATCTTGGTATTTACTATATTTAACATAGACTAGCCTAGTCGGTAATTTAGTTTGATCTATCATAATTACTCTGCCATTTTGCCACTTCACCGTAAGGAGTAGATTGTTAGAGTTATAGTTCTTCAATTGGCCCAATGTTGGTAGAGTTTAGACATTCTTATAATAATTTACTGCTGAGCCTCCTGACAAGCACAACCAGCGAGCGGTTTTTATAATGTGAAATTAACTGCGCGTACGAAATAATTGTTTGTAATCCCTCAAGCTCATATAGCGCAGCTCAGTATGCGGCTAATTTAAAAAGACTACCTGCCTCCTATGGCGTACTCGATCTGACACGCATAAATTTCAATGGTAAAGGGATAATCCATCTGAGTAGGCTTTGAAAATAAAATAAAAATTAATAAGAGTATAGATTCGAACCAGAAAGTTGCGTCCATCGAAAGTGGGTAACTGGCAACAAATTCTTAACCATTGCCGACAATAATTTATTTAATACTTCATGTTTGCAATAAGGTGGTACATTCACCTAGGCTCTATAATTTCTGTTATTGTTTGATTCAAAGCAGCTTCAGCTATATCAGAGGAATGTTCTGCAGTTCTCCGGATATCCTCCAAGATAAGCTTTAAATTAACAAGATTATAATCGCCTGTTTTTTCCTTATCTATAAGGGAAATGATTTCTTCTTCCAACGATTGTACGTTTGCAGATCTATCAACTATACTATCCGCCAAATAATAGTCCTTACGTAAGAAGGCTTCAACCGAATCATTTAGTATTGCTAGGGACATCTGGCTCATTTCATCTACTTTTTCGAATAACCCCGTAGGTACCATTTGATCGATTTTTATCGATTTGACTGCTATGCCCGTCGCATGGTCGGCTATCCTCTCGATACTTTTGACTGCCACATGATAACTTATACAATCCGCGGGGCTTTTGAGACCTATTTCCTTTAAGATTCTTTCATTTTGCGAAGCGACAACTAGATTTCTTAGTATATACAAACTAAATCTATCGACCTCGTCATCTGATCTTATAACCGCCATTGCTAGGTCCTTATTATTTTCTGACAGGGCGGTCATCGCATCCTTGTGCATTGACGTTCCTATCAAAAACATTCTCCTAACCGCTGTCTTTACGGACAACTCAGGAAGACTAGAGAGTACTTGAACTGTCATTAAATCCGAGGACTCTCCAATGATTTCTGTCCCGACTAGATTTCTCCTCACGACTTCTCTAATAGCTTCTCGTTGCGCGGGAAATATTCTACCTGATTTTGACCTTAAGTTTATCACATTATAGCCCATCAAGTACATCGAAACGACCTTCCTCTTCAAAGTATTTTCCCCATCCTCTTTGGCGATCAGGGAATAAGCTTCATAGGCAGTAGGAGTCGTCCGAACGCTATTCGGGAATATTGAGAGGGAGTGATTTGCCTCTCTTACGACTGTAACTGAATCGCCTGCTTTAAGACGCATTTCGCCGATCCATTTCTTAGGTAAAGAAAGAATGTAGGTAGACCGTCCAGTGTACTGAATTTTTCTGACTTCGCTACTCTCTGTATGGGTCATCAATATAGATGACATGTAGCATCATGTCTTAAACATGTTTTGTCAATTTACTATATAGATCCATATAGTAAATCCCGCTTGAATGAATAAGATTTTTGTATTCACCGTTTATATTTTTCGCGAGTTTGTGCGGCAAGGCTCGATAAAATCAAAGATTTGGAAATAGAGAAGACCTATAGATAACTTGGCTAGAATAATGGATATTGTCATTCATCAAATATAGAATAATGAGGATCAGGAGGTTAACAAGGAATAAATTATATGTTTTGATTAGGTATTTACTCTTCCTTTATCTGGGCTTTAAAATGAAAATAGGTTGGTACTGATATGAGACCTAGGCTACTAGCCAATCACGTTACAAAAGTTAGGGCATTATGCGAAGTATAGACTAAAATTGATCCATGTCAACAGAAATTTTTTCACTTATGTGTTACTTTTTCAAAACGGTGTATAATTATTGTCTGGGCCCATCACTTTTTGATGTTTAAGACAAATACCATATGATAGAAATGATTGCGACTTCAACTTGATTACAAGCAAGAGGATAGTTGAATTTGGAATACTCAGACGCTCCAGTTTAGAATCTATTAGTTTCGCTTGAGTTCATGTCCAACATTTCTTCCTGAACCAAAATCGAGCATGTATATGCTGATGGCGGCTATATGTGTTGCATGAAAAAGATGCTGGTACACGTTTGATAATGATCCTATTTTCTGAAGTATTCGATTTTTCAATTCGAAACTGTGGATTATATTGACAGCTACCACGCAGTTCATTTTTAACATTATATCTTAAGGTAGGTGTTCGTATTGATCACTAACTCGTCTATATTTTTCGAGCATATGGCTATTTGTATTTGTTAAGAAAACCTATAATCAGCTTGCTAATTTAGGTCATTTAGGTTTGGAGAATGAACTGGCGTTAGGGGAAGGGGCGCAGGAGATCATAATTAAGAATGAAGATTATCGTGAGACTTCTCGCTTTTGCAGTATAATTGGATACGATGATGTGAAGAAGCTCTTTAATTTGTCACTTGAATCAGAGAAGCCTGTTCATATCCTTCTTGTAGGGCCACCGGCTTCGGCAAAAACTTTGTTTATGTTGGAATGTATGAAACTAGAGCGATCATACTTTACTTTGGGTAGTCATAGCACCAAATCTGGAATGATTGATTACCTTTTCAAGAATAGGCCAAAGTATTTGATAGTTGACGAGATTGAACATATGCCAAACAAAGATCAGACAGCCCTCCTAAGTCTTATGGAAACAGGTTTAATTTCAGAGACGAAGCACAAGAGGACAAGGTCGACCCAGCTAAAAACGTGGATATTTGCTACTAGTAACGGAATTGAACATATGCTAACCCCGTTGCTCTCCCGCTTCTTAGTACTGCACTTCAAACCGTACAAACTACAGAACTTCCAAGAAATTACGGTACATTTGCTTGAACGTGAAGGCATTTCAAATGAAATCGCGAATGAAGTTGCGAATGCGGTATGGTTAAGAATGAAATCAAGAGATATTAGAGACTGTATAAAAATTGGACACCTAGCGAGGACAAAAGAAGACGTTGGTTGGATTATTGAAACTATTCGTAGCTATAAATAAGTAAATTGAAGTACTGCTAAACCATGAATTATTCTTAATTTACTTACGCTACTAAACCTTCATAATTGCTGACTATATGACAGGCTACTTTAAACGTAGACGAAAAACCTCCGGAAAAAAATGCGAGGTTAACAGAAATGGATAAGTGTCCCGGAAGGCAAGGACGTTGAGTTGAATTGAATTGGTTTCGTTTCATTAAAAATCATATTATTTGAATGGGGTGGAAGATTTGCTGGAGGATTAGAAACTTCATATTTGGCAAGAACTGCGGTACCTGAATTGAATTTGATTACTCGCCGGTAACGTATGAGCTTGAAGGATTTTGTGTTGCTCCCTGTTAGGTACGCAAAAAAATGAAAACAAGAGAGACAAAAACAATCCAGAAGGGTAAAAAAAATTCAAGATAATGTAACCCTATTTTTTGATCTGAAATTGGTCTGAAATTAAAAATTTTTTGCACAAAAGGCTATTAAGGTGCTTTGAAAGGACCAAAAACTGCTTCCCTCTCCCAGTCATTTCATAAACACGCTTCTGTCCATCATATTTCAGCAAGTCATTTTCTATCATTTGAGCTAAGTATTCCTTTAACTGCTTATTAGAATTAAGTGATACATACATTATTCTTGTCACCAATGGGGCCTTGTTTATGTTTCTAATATTTTCTAAGATCATAGTATAAATCTCTTCTTTACTTTGGTTTCTCATACCTCTTTCTGGATAAATTAATTCTTAGAGTTGAAGATAAAAGCATAATGGAAAACAAAAAAGTATAAAGTCATAGAGATCTTTTCTAAATTTGAATTAGATTATTACCTATACCATGCGAAAATGAGGTATCGGTATGGTATTTACCTGCGGGTCTGGATTTACCTATCTCCCGACTATTAATTTAAAGCCGTAATACGGTGATGTACAAGATTTGTTCATTAATAAAAACCTAACCTCCAAAGTATCGATGTCTTTACTTAGATTGATAACGCGTATTGAAATCTATGCGCAAATAAGTCGTCAATATTAGCTGAATTTGTTGTTGATCTTTAGGTGGTGAAGGTATAACAACTGTTTATCCACTAATACTAGAATCACCTTCCAAATTAGATCGGTAGTAGAATGAGTTGCCCAGCTCAATTTAGGATTATTGATGGAAAAGGATATACCGTAGCGATTCCATGGTGTCACATTGCAACTTAGATCAAGACTTTTTGCAATTATATTCTCTCTCATTTTAGCTTGTTTAATCGCTGCCTCCATAGCCTCGCTTAATGCTTTCTCAACGGCCCTTACACTCGAAATAACACGTCATCTAGAAGATTATACGGTGAATTGGATTAATGAAATTGCCGAGGATAACTATGACAAAATCCAAGAGACACGATTCTTGTCTAAACAGTTTAGTAACATCCTTAACTCAAATTTGACTGACGAACAAAAAAATTCGTTCGTAATGGATTTGCAGCGGACTACTAATTCTAATATTACTATTCTAATTCATGAAGGTAATCGGACAAAGATTTCTGGTACGGATGTACCGAGCTCAGTCGTTCATGCCTTTGAGCGTAGTTTTTTGAACAAGACTAACGGGTTGAATGCCGGTGCGGAGATCCCTAAGACAATCACCCGGAATGGAAAACTTTGGTTAACACTATCAGCACCTGTCCTCGATAAAAGTGGAAAATTGATAGGCAGCGTTGCCGTTAGTTATCCGACGCCCAGTCTTTTGGGCAACAGACCGGTTGGTCTACAAACAGACTTAAAATTCGACCTTCTCTCTAATAACGGTTCTACTTTGTTCTCCAATTATGCAAAGAACAATCTGGACAAGGCTATCACATTTTCCAATCATACTATTTTTCAAACGATTACTAATTCTAACTCAAGGGTAGAGAGCGGAATCTTCCCAAATGTTGATGATGCCCCAGGAAATAGCATCTTTGTAGCTTCTAAACAGCCTTTAATAACAGGTTTTCCAGACTCGGGCTGGATTCTGATTACTTCAATACCTACAGAAAAGGCTTTTAGTGGGGTATTAAATTTGAGGATTACATTTGTAGTGATTACGATTCTCATACTTGCAATTTCGCTGTTAGTTGTTTTTCTCGTCTCACGAAGCATTTCAAAGCCCATTTTGGAATTGAGAGACGCCGCACAGAAAATAACTGAAGGTGATTTAACTAACAAGATTGAATTGAAATCAACCGACGAGATGGGACAATTAGCTACTCAATTAGATAGCATGAGAGAAAGCATAAGAAATAGAACTGAAGAGATTCTGAATAAGGACGAAAAGCTCCTTCAGGTTAACCAGTCACTACTGGAGACTGAAAAATCTAAAGATGAATTTATTTCAATGGTTAGTCATGAGCTAAAAACACCGATAATGCCAATTAAGCTTTATTCTGATATGCTTTTGAAACCAGAATTTATGGGAACACTGAATCAGAAACAGAACAAGGCCATAGAAACAATAAACAAAAGTGTCGAGCGCCTTCAAGTTCTTATTAATGATATGTTAGATGTCCATAGACTGGAGATAGGGAGGTTTAACTTGTCTAAAACAATGGTCAGTCTTCACGAGATGATTGATCAGATTATGTCCTCTTTGTTACCCATTGCACAAACCAAGAATATAGATCTTGTTTCACAAGTTATCTTGGGTGGAAAAGTTTTTTGCGATACTCATCGGATAGAACAAGTTATTTTTAATTTAGTAAAAAATGCTGTTGATTTTGTTCCAGAAGACCATGGCAAAATTACAGTAAGAGTCGAAGACTTGAAGTGTGAAGAGCTTGATGGTAACAATAATAACTTTGCTACTGAGGATTTAGATTCATATTTACTTTTTGTTGTAGAAGATAATGGCATAGGATTACCCCCTGAAAAATCAGACAATTTATTTAAGAAGTTTTACCAAATAGACACCACTGTCAGTAGAAAACATGGTGGCACAGGTTTGGGATTGGCAATATGCAAAGGTATAGTTGAAGCACATGGTGGTAAGATTTGGTTTGACAAGGAATATACAAAAGGTACTAGATTTAAATTTATAATACCACGAGGTAGTCAGGGCACGATTTAAGGCTGAAAGGATTTAATCGGATATAAATTCCTAATTACTATCTCCCCCATATCAAAGTAATATTTTCATATAAAGTCAAATTCCTCACAATAGTAAAGAATTCTATGTCGTAATAGCTAAGATTATTCGACATCAACCCACTCATTTTTAGCGATAACCTATAGTGTCGATTATTAACACCGTTATGGTTACTGGTTAGAGTCGTGACATATGCGTGGGCTCAGAAAATCCCAGAGAAAACATAATTGTATCGCAACTTATTTACTTTGAAATTTGAGTGAAACAATAGCAATTTATTATTTAGAAATAAGAATAATAGGTAGTATGTTATTTTATAGTCAGCAGTCCAAATGAATGTACTTATAGCTGAAGATAATGAGGAAACCCTAGAGGCATATAAGGATGCCTTAGAGGCTCGGAATCATAGTGTTACAGTAAGTTATGATGGTGAAGATTGTTTGAATAAATATTCTCTCACTTATGCCGATACTGAAATGAATCAGCACACTCCTTATTTTGACGTAGTAATCTTAGATTATAAAATGCCACGAAAAAATGGCCTTGAAGCGGCAAAGGAGATTCTAAAGTTAAATCCCCAACAAAGAATAATCATTGCATCGGGGTTTGTAGACGAAACGGTAGAACAATCAGTTATGCAACTCAGACGTGTAGTTGAAGTTATGCGGAAGCCCTTTAGCTTAGAGGCGCTCATAGGCACGATTGAGGATGGGCAGGTGTACGAAGGACTAAAAATGCTTATGATAAACCTGAGATTTCTAAAGGATGGATATCCTAATGAGGAACAAATGAAGCAAATTTTTGATGGACTTAGGAAGATTCAGAAAAATAGAACCTATTAAAGGAAATCACTATTGTCGACATAGACCTAACCTATGGAAACTGGCTCGCAAATTTAAATGGGCGACTTAAGACGCTGATTAATGTACCGTCTCACAATCGGAAGATCTCATGTCACCTTCAGTTGAATTATAATCAGCTATGGAATCCTGACCAACACCACAGTAAAACACATCAGCTCCTTTTCCACCCGTTAGAATATCGTCTCCAAGTCCACCAAAGAGTATGTCGTTTCCATTTTCCCCATTAATTTTATCATTTCCTGTTCCACCTTGTATCAAATCATCGCCCCTTCCAGCTTTTATAATATCATTCCCACCTTTACCTACCACAAGGCTGCTTTCAACAAGTCCACTGATTGTATCATCCCTTTCGGTACCATCAACTCTGACGCGAGATACATTGTA
>DASWDL010000380.1:0-7278 GCA_036395315.1 Nitrososphaeraceae archaeon | reverse complement strand
CTTGACCTAGTTCCCAAGGGACGGGACGAAGCGGGACATGAATTTCCTCAGTTCTGGGTGCGACGTCATGATGAATACGGCAAATAATTAGGAAGATTGACTCATAGATGGTTCCAAATCGTAGATTTAAATCATAAATTTGGAGATCCATTTAAGTGAAGGAATGGGCCAGAAGAAGGGATTAGAGACAAATTTGACGTTATAATAAGGTTCAAATGGCAGACAGTGAACATCGCCGGGTGGGCCAAGGCATAGTTATGCGTATTCACTGTCTTGGCCCATCGATTTAACTTAGAAATCTTGTTATTCTGGCTCAAGGTAGTATGTATGGACGCGATGATGAGTATTTTGGCTACCTCTGAGGGTTCAATAGATTATGAATCTGGTACACATTCCGGAGTAGCATAAGGGACTAGAAAAACGAAACCTAATCCATATTTTTAAACTAGGCGATGAACTACTGACTGTAGGCTATGCTGAAACCAATAAAAAGGCTCTATGAGGACTTCCTTCTGAACGAGTGGATCAAAAGAGAGACAAATCAGATCAAACTCGTCGGATATTTATTCATGAAGAAGAAGGGTTTCATTTTCAAAGAAGTTCAGAGTATCATAGAATTTGATGAACTTGAATTTGACTTCAACGATCCTGAAAACGATTACACACAATTCATTCTAAAGGAAGAGAGAGAAAAACAGGAAAGGTCAAGACATAGGATTTTAGAAAAACTTTACGAAAGAAAAGTTAAGGATTATCTAATGACTGCCAAGGCCAAAGATGTTTTTGGTCTTTCTTTTAGGCTAAACATTCTGTGTGAGGTTCGATCTCGATATTTAAGGTCCCCTTATGCCATTGCTAGAATCCGCGATTACGGGGGTTGTCCTATGGGATTGGACGAATCTGAAAAGCCCAAAACTACCGCGAGTGTGATTCTAACAAGTAGCACCAATACTGAATCTAGTTTGACTGATATACGCATACATTATGAATTTTACAGTATCCATGTTTACGAAGTGAGCAAGAGAGAACTCGACAAAATTGCACAAATGGCCTTAAGTCCAAAACCTACAAAGTGACCATATTTTTCTTAATTCTTTTATATTTTAAAGTGCACTATTTTGTACGTCATATGTTTTCGGTGGGTCGGGTCCGTTGTTCCAAAACTTGGCCCATCGATTTCAAATTCAATCTTTAGCCCGCGATAAAAAGAACAGAATCTAAACGCAGAATTTTTATTCATAATTTTTTAATAATTTAACGTCTACCTGATAATAACCTCATACCTTACTTTGACGATGGGCTGGGATATTCACTAGCCATTTCTCCCAGCCCATCGATTGTTAAAATTCTTTAATCCTTTGGGGACTGTTATTTTATTACATACCAATGTATCGGTGGGTCGGACGGATTTGTCCGGCTCGTCGATTATAAGCCATAATTTTTAATCCAACCAAACCTTAATGCAGCGCCGAAGCGGAAAAGGCGTGTGGGATTAGATGATCCTCGGCGCTACATGTCTTTGACCATATAGGCGCTAATATACACGTACGATTGCAGAAGGCTGAATTCCTGTCTAGTTTAAGTGGTAGATTAGCGTCATCATATTGGATAGTGCGAAAAAAGAGCAAATCTCTGCGGGAAAAACCAGAGAGTGACGTTGAAATAGAATACAATAGTTTCCTAATTTGTGATGACTGCAAGCATGATACCATAAGATACGAACCTATCAAAGACGGCCCTTGTACGTGTGGTTGTCATAACCTTTATTACGGCCAATAGGTTCGGTCTTGGCCCATCGATTTTAAACCATATTTTTTATGCTCATATATCCTTATGTAGTTGCTCGTAACATCCAGCACAGTAATATCTATTGTTTTCTAGATCTCTTTCACCTAAATCTTCTGCCGCTATAAATTTCACTTCCTTGCAACGACTGCACCTTTCTTTTGTTCCAATTTTGCTGCTATCCATTATGCCTTTCTTTTCATAATCTCGACATCTTTAGGATATTGGAATATGATTTTAAACTATATTCTTATTTACTATGCATATCCCTCAGATGATCTGGGTAGAATTCACGCTTTACTTGCTCACCACAGTGGGCACACCTAAGTTTCTGCTTGCTGGATTCGTAGCACATGTTGTTGTTTAACTGCAATTATTTGTTTTTGCTCATGTCACTAGCCGAATTAACCCTTGAAGCCTTGATGTAAATGGGTTTGCTGAATTCAAAATTATTGCTTCCTGGATAGAGAGATTCTGGACAGGTAACATTCTCCTCACAAATTCAGACCACATCATACGACAAGTGCGACATCTAAAGTCGTGTATATCACTTATTCTCCTTCTCCCCGTTGCCGATATCATTACAGTTACCATGGTTTGATAAAATAATTGCTGATTTGACAATATTGCAGGTTATTGGAATAGCAATTGAAAAACAAAAAGTTGTGGTTAAGATAGATGCTAATGTATACTCCGTATTCCTATGGATGAAAACCAGTCTTAACCGACTTATTAGCAAGTGAGCATAGAGCATTGTATGCAGTACCGGAGGCGGACAGAACTAATTGCAGTTGACTTTGAGAAGGAATTACGGACTAATTTTATAGGATACAATACCCCCCTTACTCGATGGTGGAATATTCGGGCCTGTAACAAATCTCATTGCAATGCCTACAGGAATATAGCAAATTACATAATCACACGAATTGATCCCGTACCTTCTTTAGTTATAGATTATGGATGTGGGACTGGCAGTTTACTTGGTGATCTTGCTGTCAGATTTGTAGAAACGAAGTTCATTGGGATTGATGGATCCTCTGCAATGTTGAAAACTGCAAAGACTTATTTAAGAAAGGAAGTGCCCGATCTTCTCAATAGAATAAAACTATTGAAGGCGCCTCTTCCCAACAAAATATTACTCGGTAAAAGGGCAGATTTAGTTACCTTCACGTTTCCTCATATACTTTCAAACCTTTACCATTTAGACCTGAACTCTTTTCTCGAGTTTCTAACATACAGCGAGATTGAAAATGCAGTAATTTTGGCTGAAGGGGTAGAGGAATTAAGTAAAGGACAGACTGATGAGGATCCCGATGTATTACAGTCGTTAATTGTGAACAGAATCATTTCAAAGAATTTGCGTTCTTTAGTTAAGAGAGGAGGATACTGTTTACGTGTGGAATACGCTAATGCAAGAAGAGAGGAATTCCAGAACGTATTCAAAAAGCAATTTTCATTTCAAGAAGGATCTCTAGTTAAGTCCCTCTCTAATCGGAAGATACAGCAACTCTTCGAACTCGTGCGGTCTGAATATCATCGTTCGAAAGTAATGGAAGACACATACGAACAGACAGGTGACGAGAGTGACAAAAAGGGTGGATACTGGATTAGTTTGCTTAAGGCACTAGGCTGAGTTGGATTCCCTAGCAGGGACAACATTCGTCATTCGCCATAAGTTCGCGAAGTTCTTGATAAAATGACACCTTATCAAATAATGTTCAACTTTAAGGCACAGATTTTGTGATAATAACTTCTACGACTTCCACGACTAACTATGCTTTCATTACCCGAAAAGAGCATACTACAATGATAACACTTTCCATCTTGTCTATCTTGTATGATGCTAATTACCCTACTCCTAATGTAAGAGTTTGAAAGTTCAATAATCTTAGGACTCGTCAATATTTTATGTTAATCAACGAACAATATAACATCAAGAGGTTTATTATAACTATGTAATACGTAATGTCAATTAACTATTCATTTTCTTTCTCTCAATCTGTTTATTTTTTGAGGGCTTTTTAGACTGGCTTAGAGCCAATATTAACTTGTACTTTCTATATCTAGGTTTAGTACGCAATCGGTATCCACAACATGGACAAAAAATTCCTCCCCAGATGATGAAAATGCTACATATTTGGCAACGCTTTTGACCCGAAATATAGCGTCCTTTGCCCGCAGGTTTTATTGCTTTATGTCTAAGACATATACCCTTGCAAGTCATAATAAACGATATTCCTTCTTTAGTTCTTTGGCAAATATTCTTGTCAGTTTGTCTTTTATTGAGTTTCGTTTTCACCTATTTCTTGTTTGTATCTTTCTTTTTATTCTGACTAAAAACTTCAGCCGCCGCATAACCATTTCCCACCTTTGTAATCCTTATCATTACCCTGTCTCCAGGCCGTGTATTATTGACGAGGATTACGAATCCATCGATTTTGGCTACTCCTTTTCCCTGTCTGCTCAAGTCTTCAATCTTTACCTTATATTCTTCTCCGACGCTTACAGGAGTTTTAGGTGCCTTTGGTCCTCCAAAGCGACCACCTCTGTTTCCACTCCTTTCATAACGCTTAGGTCTCTTCAATTCAAATCAAACCAATCCAACAATCCTTCTAATTAGTGGTAATGATGTCCTAACAATAAAACAAAACTTTCCTTGCATCGGCTTGCAAGAAGAGTATGTGAATGACTGGGATTATTTTCAAAGTGCAAACCAAGATACATTAGAGGCTCAATAATACGCTATGATTTGTCTTTCTTTTTCATAGAGTCTCTGGGTTGCTCAATATTTCTGACACATACATCACAATACTTTTCTAATTTTGTGGCCCCTCCAACATCAAAAACAGCAATTTGTGTTGCAATATTAGCACAATCAATACAAAATTTATTTTTATCTCGCTCGTTAGTGATGGGCTCTATAGACCGTAGTGTTTTCAATTACCTCAGACCACCCTACCTACTATGGCAATATTTGTATGTCTTAACATAACATTGGCAGTCTGTAAGGGTAAATTAGGTATTACCAACATAGTATCCTAATAGAAGTGGTATAAAGGACTTCCCAATCCATTTTTCCACTAGGGCTGTATAATTTGGTTATTTATTACTCAAATCTTACATGATTCCATTAGATTTTATGCGAAGGCGGGCAGCATATTGTCACATGACATAATGCAGGTGTTTTACGACTGTTGCGAATAATAGACAGACTTAAATTTCATTACTTTCAATAGGATCATGTTAAATTACCTTCTTAGGAAAAATCCAGAAATTGGTCTGCCGTTGTAAGTATTTCTAAATTAGAGGCGCTTATTCATGAGAATGAAAATGCGTTCATCGATAAGACAAGTTTCTTGATATGCGTTCATGTGACCCTATTACTTCGAAGCTCATTAATCACAAGTTCTACATAGTCTTTCATTTCACCTTCATTCATTGATGCTTCAGCTCCAGACTTCTCTTCCATGGCAGCTGATGTTTTCTTTGCAACTGTTAGTACCTGCTTTTGTACTTTCCTTTGCATTTCTGCAGTGCCAATACTATCCAATAATTTTGATTGCTCCATTACAGATTTTCTGATTGATTGGCGCAAGGTCATGTCTTGAGAAACTGAAATTGCCGAAAAATAAAGACCATTGTAAATTAAGTAACAAGATAATCCAAGAACCCTTGATAGCGCACTATGAACGTCATCCTGATCCGCGAAAATCTGTGTTCCATCTGGGAAAATAATTCGGAGGCGTGGAATATTGCCGATTATTTGTGGAGAATCAATAAAGGCAGCACGAAAGTCGAACAGCATTCCCCATTTCCTTGGGTTCTTGGCGCTGGCCACCTTGCCGGTTCCCTGGTCAATTAGTGCGTATGCACGATCTCCTAGAAGTCCACGTTCTGTCACGTGAGAAGAATTGAGTTCTTCTCCCAGCATTGACTTCACAGGATATCTCCACATGGAAACTACCCTTCCAACAACGGTCTTATTCATAGACGATGCAGTCATTTGTTCCCCTGACATGAGAAATCGTTGTATAAATTGATAGTTAAGGTTTTATGTACTTTAAAACATTTTATTTCTTCAAGCTGAATATCTCAGACATACAAACAGTCGACTTGTTATTCAAATTGGAAAAATTTGCGTTAAGAAAAACTTTCTTACCTATTACAACCACAATCCTGTGCTGCCTGTCCAATTGGTGGAAATTGATAAATTATATGCTATGCAAAATATAGTATGTCGTCTCCGGAAGATGCAAATTATAATTGTAGGGAATGTAATTCTTAATTTCAAATTCCTTGAAAAATTGGATGAGCATATGAGGAAAACCTATAAATTGATTGTTAATAATGAAGAGCCTTAAAAGCTAAGGTGAGTTAGCACCTATGTTTGGAGTGAATGTTGCATTTTGAGCAAATGAAACCATAAACATGCTAGGAATAACTATTGAGAGTGTTAAAGTAAGAATCCATACGAGTTATGTTTGATTAGTAAGCCCTAGTAACCGTTGAATGAAGGACTATAATGTTTTGTGGTACAAGTGTCTATGTGTTATATCAATAGAAAGATATATGAGGTCACTGAGTTCATGCTGGTTACCTGATGATGCATTGGATCAGATTGAGCTAATAATTATTGCAAGTACAATTAGACTTTTTATTTTATTATCAATATTATCCATTACCTCTTAAAAGAAAACTAAGCTCAGGAAAATGTTCTAGCACGAGTAGCATTTGCGATGTTTTCAGTTTTTTCACATACCAATATCTTCAAGAAAATATATTGGAAGGAAATGCTCAAGAAACTATTGATATTCCTATTACTGATGCAACGCTACCCGCAATCAATCTCATTATACTAATTTTATTCTTCGCTACTCTAATCAAGAAAGATAGAATATCTTTGTAAAATTGAATAAAATAAACTGGGCTATGGTATTTATTTATCCAACGATTGTATAGCTATCCAACAACAACATTCATCAAGCGTGTAGTTAGGATATTGTAACGGAGAAAGACTTGCTCGACATTCATCAGGTGTACAATTGCAATCAGCACATTTCATGTAAGAGTTGGATTATCTAAGAATTTTAAAAATGTAGCTAACAATCTCATCACATCATACCACGGCAATCTCTATGTTCTGAGTAGGTATGAATTTATCCCATAATGAGCCAAAGATTATTGCCAAGACACCCAGAAAATGCCGATCGTTACTGCTGTCCATATCCTGAAAGTCCCGATTAATCCATTGATATTCCTATTATGTTAGGATTAGGCGGAAATCCATATAACATTCACTATATTGCGGATTAATCATATTTTTGATGATGTAGATGAAAGATCGGATGCTTTTGATCTAAGGGGTTTCTCTTCAGTGGGTGTTTTAAGCCTGGTTACATCTCGTTTGAAGAACAGGTCTACAAACCAGTCAACCATGACCCGCAGTTTCTTCTCTACAGTGGGAAGATTTAGTAGGTAGTAGGAGCGCCACAA
>DASWDL010000379.1:0-4026 GCA_036395315.1 Nitrososphaeraceae archaeon | reverse complement strand
CTTCTGATTCGTCAAGCAAGATAAATTTAGGGTTATCTAAGGCCCTGAATGAGCCGATATTATTGGAAGGAATGTTGCTACTGTGCTAGTACTGTTTCTTTATTAGTAAAAGATAGACCTAACTTTCTTTCGAATATTTGCTTCAAACGTTTTATCAACTTAATGGCTATACCGATATTAGGACTTTTTTTGCACATCTGACTTTTCCTGAACTCACACATAGTGTCATTATCGATAGAGGTGCATAGCCAGGCCATGAGTCTTAAGAAGAACTCGGTTACGCCTAGTACTTTTGTACCGGTGATATGATTCTTTCTTGATTTGCTGCCTAATATCATAAAGTGTTTGTCTGCTAATGATTTTATTCGTATGTCAAAAAATTTCCTTGATGGTGTCTGGATCCGGTATCCTCTTAATTGTCAGGCTTGCAACCAATGATTTTACAAGCATTCTTTCTTCATTTGTAAATTTACCAATGCCCTATCTTGTCGCTTTGTAAAGATAAAGATTCATTTTACAGAAACGAAATGGAAGGGTCGTGCCGAGAATTTTACTTGTAGTATTGTTTACATTGGTTCTCGAAGGAGGAGGATATTCTATAGATGCATTTAGTGATCCTACTGGCGCTTTGTCGAAATTCAAACTCAACTCTTACGACCTATTGGTAATGGCCTGATATTGGTTCATTCTAGAAATCAAAACTGCCGTATATTCTTGGTTCTAGTAACAAATACATGTTTTTCAAAACTCTTTGTCCCAATGGGGCTAACTGGTACTAGTTGTTCCGCCGCTAGAAAATGCAACTTCTCCAAATCTGACAGATTTTAGAATATTTTCAAGTACGCCACTAAATTCACCTAATCTTCCCTGTTGTGCAGCATATATGATTATGTAGCTTCCACCTTGCTGATTAGTTGTTAATAAAAATGCATCAAAACCTTTGTCGATAGGAGCTTTCAAATTATGAAGCTGTTCTGTGGTAACAGTAATGGAATATTTGTGTGCCTTAGTACCATCACTTAATGATACGTCAGATTCACCATTTACTGTCACATAGTGACCTATTATCAAACTTAACAGACCCGTTTTCTCTCCAACTGGGAGTGCCATTTTCGCTAAGGATGGTAAATTGACAACAGCAAAAAAAGCACTCAAATCATCATTGGTTGCAGTTAAACCATTTAGCCGCCAATTCAATTTTGCAATAGTTTGTGAAATGATGCCGCTGTTCCAACTATTTGGTGCTTCCAGACTCACTTTAAGATCTTTATTATTCGAGTCAAAAATCTGTTCAGTTCTTGCTTCCGTGCGTTGTATTGCTAGTGGCAAAATAGATGTAGTCATAGTAAGTAATAAAATGATGAAGACCAGCTTGGACTTACACTTCATAAAATACACCTCATATTGATATTAAAAAGCCTTATGTAAATCCTCTTCTAATATTCCCAATATGATGTAGATTCTGGATCATGTGCAATTAATGATAATAACGGAGTTCGCCTTTTAACTAACGAGCGTGGCCTGACGATTGGAAGAGTGGATTCATGCATGCCTTTAGGCGATCAAAATGTCGATGCAATGAGAAGGATAACATCATATGATGCAAAAGGAAGCAGGAAAAGAATTAGTCATTTAGGATGAGTCGTGCGAAAAACTAACTAACTAAACTGGACTTTTCTAGTTTGTTTGTTTCTTGCCTTTGCGCCTCTAGAAGGCGGTTCATCAGAAACTGGGATAGGGATCCATAACTTTTCTAGTCGGCTAGGGATGCTCATCTAATTAAAATTTTTTGGCCCCTTCTGTACTTATTTCTTCATCTTCGTCTAATCCGTATGAGCGCTCGACTTTATCTTGCCCACTCTGCTGAATTTGTGAATCCGTCGGAGGAGATTTAGAAGTTCTTTCTCTTTCTGCTTTCACTATTTTCACTGAATGAGAAATAATCTCAGCTGAAACATATCGGTGACTACACTGTAGTGGGTGAGCGACCGCTCTATGGCTCGCTTAATTTAGAAACCTTCGTCTTCGTCTAATCCTCTGTGGCAATTAACGGATGTGTCTCGCTGCAATAGTAAACTCTGTTCCTGTGATCGCAATTTTGACATTCTACCGCGCGTTCTAAATTGTGATAGGTTGTGTTTTTATCCTCACATTTACTATAACCAGCTCTTGTCGAATCCTCCGGGAGAAGAACACTGAAAGGCGTATTACAACTGGAACAACAAAGTGTATAGGATGTCATTATCTGAGTCTCCTTTTTTCCGTAAGTTCTAATCCTTGGTAGAAATAAAATCGTTAGCCTTGAAGAGTTAAAGGTTAGACTTAAGAGAGCCGAGTCAGGCCACGGTTATTTCTTTGAAGATATTCACCCATAGCAGAGTGCTTATTATAGCAATGGAACTGACTGCTATTATAGCTATTTCTTCAATCATATTATGGCTATTATATACGATAACATTATTTATTTGGATTAAAATATGACTGGGCTAAATCCATGGATATAAGGTAACTTTTGTTTAGTTTTCTACCGCTTTTTCATAATTAGCGCATGAATAGCCGAATAGCGGACAAATGAATATTTCGCCAGATGCTATAAGTCTACAAGAACATAATTTACAATGAGAATTTGATCCCTAACCTCAGGCCAGTGGAAGCTATCTCTCTGTCTCTGAAGGGCTCTATCGTTAAGGCATTTGTCACCATCAAAGGAAAGTATATTTTTAGCAATATGATAGGAAAGAAAGAAAATCGATATGAAAGATTATTTTTCAGTTTCTGTGCCTACGGATTAAAATTTTGGGATATGGCCTATCGCAATAGTCGTATACAATAAATTAACTTGAACTTAATTTCTACAACCGTATTAGCGGAATTTGCTAATGTAGCAATTAGAGCACCGAGAGCACCGACTTCCAAGGCAATATTATCATTTGTCGCCCGCATTACGAAGCAGGCTTAGAACATAGATCTTTTTTCTAACCAGGGAATCATAGTACAAGAGATGCTAATCTCTTCATTTTCGAACCGCACTTGGGACACTCTCTCTGGTCATGCGGAGTACCACAGCTCATACAATAGTATCTTATCGGCGTGAACCCAAATCGAGAGGCTGAATAGACTACAAATTGAAACTCTGAGATAGGACTGGCAGCTCTATTAAACTACGACATAAGGGTCCTTATTTTTGTACTTATCTGTAAATGCTCCTGCTGGGTGATTGATAAAGGGCTGAACTTCGTCCCTGTATCAAAATTTTATCGCTGCCGGTAAAGCCTTTTTTTAAATTGATTTCAAGAATGGTATCTCCGACATTGGCAGTTCTTCTGGTTTCCTTCGGTTTGAATTTTTCTATTACTTTATCTGACAGATATCGAAACGGCTGAGATATGGTGTTCCCGAATATAATAGGAAGTTAAATTTAATATCGTTCATATTTTTCAATCTTCCAATGTTGTGACTCTCAAGGGATATTGCCAATACTTGCATTTCTGGGCGCTTTCTCTTGAACTTGTTTCTGTATTATATCACGGTTATCTTGGACGCGGTCAATCTGACTTTGCATTTGATCCATATCTTCTTGCCCATTTTGTTCTCCTTTTCCCTTCGTGGTCGTCGATTCATAGTTTGATTGGTCCACGGTGCGAACGAAAACTTGTTTAACACTAACTGAAACTTTTGCCTTATCAATTTTACCTTTGCCGTCAGATACGATATAGGTGAAACTGTCAGTACCTATGAAGTCTGTGGCGGGGAGAAATGTTACTGTACCATTCTTATTTGTGATAACATTACCGCCATTTTTGGTTGGAGATGTGACAAATATTATCTTCAGTTTATCGCCATCTGGGTCGATATCGTTATCTAATATTTTCCCAACAACTGGCCTATTTGCCACTGCCCTAAGTCGATCATCTGTGGCAATCGGTGGATTGTTTATCTTAATCGTAGATACTGTCTTTTTCTCTGCCTTCTTAATAACAGAAGAATCTTTCGAATCTTTCAACTGAGAGTGTGAGGACGATGACG
>DASWDL010000378.1:0-2447 GCA_036395315.1 Nitrososphaeraceae archaeon | reverse complement strand
TGCACTACAGGGTCTAAAAGCCTGGATGGTTTATTGAACGGAGGGATTGAAACTCAAGCCCTTACTGAAATCGCAGGCGAATTTGGCTCCGGCAAAAGCCAACTCTGTCACACTTTGTCGGTGATAGGCAATATGCCAAAGTCGCAAGGCGGATTAGGTGGAAATGTTATTTACGTAGATACCGAAGGCACCTTCCGACCTGAACGAATTCATCAGATTGCTAGTGCGTATAGCACTGATCCTGAAAGAATATTGTCTAATATTTTTGTATGTAAAATCTATAACAGTAGCCATCTTGAATTTGTCATTAAAAATTTGGCAAAATATTTGGAGGAGCTTCGGGCAAGTCTTGTGGTTATAGATTCTATAATTTCACTTCATAGAGCAGAGTTTAGTGGTAGGCAGACTCTTTGGGATAGACAACAGAGACTTAATTCAATTCTGCATAGGCTCTCAAGACTTGCTGAAGTCTATAATATAGCCTTCATCCTAACAAACCAAGTTCAATCTAGTCCGGATGCAACTTTTAGGGGGGACCTCACTAAAGTCACTGGTGGAAACATAATGGCACACGCAACTACTTACAGAATATTTTTCAGGAAAGCAGGCCATAACAGAATAGCGGTAATGCAGGACAGTCCGTATCATGAGTATGGTTCAGTCAAGTTCACAATAACTGAAAAAGGCATTCAAGATGCAGACTGATCAAAAGATCAGGCACTGGACATAATACAACGCATTTCATTACCTTTTAGATAAACAAGGCACGCTGTGAATCAAACAATATTTTATTAACATTAAGGGAAATTAACATGTGTGAAGAACAATATGTTACCTATATTTGTAAACTTATGGGATATTTTTACTCATATTGTTAACCTTTCTGTTTTTTATCTTATTTCACACTCCGTTTTCTACCGCATCAGACTCATAGTATAAAATATTTTAGATCACGACAATTTCCAATTCATCATAGGCATCTTTTACTGAAAGTTCAACTAACGTATCCTCATATATTAATAACCAATCCCTGATACCGATGACAGGTAGCTTTCGTACAAATATTTTGTTAGTTTGTATAAGTCTTGTTGATAAGTATGCGTATTGTAGACGGGCTCCCTTTTCTTCATCTTTAATTTTAAATAGAGTTTCTTGTAGTTCTATTCCAGGCTGACCACCCTGTATATTGACAGTAACCTTGTCAGAATATCTATTCAGAATTTTTGCCGTAACGTAGCTCTGGCCAATATCAAATTGTTCAATATTTAACAAAACCCTGGATCTGACGAATGGGGGTTTGGGTATTTCCTCGAACAATGCTTCAGACGTTACATCAAAGAACAAATTAAATCAGTTCAGAATTATACAGATCTTGTCTATATACAATTCTTTCCTACTCTATCATTGCAATGGCTCGACTGGATGCGATCACAACCTTCTTTAATGTAAACATCGTATTACTTTGTGGTGTCAGAAAGTTATTACGATACAGGCTCTATTAACGGTTTTTTACAAGAGCTAGATAAAGAAAAAGCAAAGATAATCATCTCAAAGGAATTTAGAAAGTTTAAGAAACCAACAACTGTCATAAATGGCCTTGAAAATATGACTGATGCAGCTTCGATTGCTAGAGAACTCAAGATTAAACTTGGTACTGGGGGTACATATAAGAACGGGCTTGTAATGTTACAAGGTGACCATAGAAATGCCGTTAGGGAGATGCTAATTACAAAAGGAATCAATGAGAACTTAATAGAAGTTAGATGAATCTCCATAAAGGGGAAAAATGTAACTTGTTATTCAGCTAATTATTGAAGGATCCATTCCTCTGTTAACCAATTTAGCTTCTCTAAATTACATTTTATCTAGGGATATGGGTCAAGCTCTTTGAAACTCCAGCTTTTCAATTAACCCTAATAGCTTTAGAATTTTCACTCACATTATGGACGGCAGATTTCCCAAAAACTTCGAGATATGCATTTTTCATAATATCAAAGTATTTAGTAAGTTTCACTTTTCCTTCTCCAGTTGTTTTATCATAAGCAAACTTTACGAGATTAAAGTTAGGTGTCTTTTCAGATAGAAAACTCCAACTCCAATAGGCCATTCCCCAAAGAGCCTTTCCCTTGAATTTCTGCAGTATGGTGTTGGCATCGGCTTGACTGATATCACTCTGGTTGGTACTTATTTCAAAATTCTTCCTGCCATCAACAGAAGTAGTAGCAACACGCTTGACGTTATTCCATTCGCCTACATACAATGGAACACCGGCTAACTGGCTCGCATTTTCAAATAATTGAAGTTTATCACCTTGATAGCCACCAGATGGGATCCCATAAAGGCTCATCTTGAATACCACATTTACCTTATTCTGTGGTGCCATTTTAGCAAGATTCTGTGCATTTACTTTTATAGGGCTTTCCAGATCAATTGGAATATTCATGCTA
>DASWDL010000377.1:0-4273 GCA_036395315.1 Nitrososphaeraceae archaeon | reverse complement strand
TAAATTTAGAAAGTATAAAACTTGTCATCTCAAAGACTCCATTCGTCATATTACAGTCATTAAAAATACAGTCAATAAAATGCGCAACAAATGGAGAGGTTGACCTATCATTTTGAGCTAGTAGGTTTGTTAAGTTAGAACCAGAAAAATCAACTCCGATAAAGCGTGTTCCAACTTTAATTAGTGAATCTGATAAGTCAGCACCTGAAATTATAGTACCAAAAAAATTCCCATAAAATGAGCTATGTGAGAGTTTAGCTCTTGAAAGATTATAATTGCCTAGTCCTTCCTCAATTTTTGAATGAGAAAGATCCAAATTTTCAATCGTAATGATATAGCCTAAAATCGAGTTATTCGTACTTCTGATAAATTTAAAGAATCTTTCACTGTTAATCTTGTATCTGTCGCCTAACTTGTTCAATAATTGGATACTTATCCATCTGTGATTTTGCAGATTCCTATAATTGATGACACCTTTAGTTTGTGGATAATAAATACTCTCTGCTAGAGGAAGAATCTCAATCTCAAAATTCTTTTCTGCAACCCTAATTAGAGTACTTCTTATTTCAGATTTAGTTTTTCCTTCAAGTCCAAATGATTTTGTGATTTGATCAAAGTATAAATCAGTATCGCTACTATCGGATTTGATTAGGTATAATAAGCCATCAAAGAAAGATATTGTCTCTAAACTCAAAGTTGACATATTGATGTTGGATATATGTTCGTTAATACAGGATTCCAGGTAGAATTCAGCAAGAAGATATTCAATAAAACTCCTGTGAATAAAATCAATTCTTTTTCCATAATTATAGGAGTCTTTTATGTAGAAATAAGAGGAAATTAAACGATCAAACAATTCGGAGAAATGTTCTCTCATTACAGGATCAATGTTTACGATAGAATCGAATACCTTTTGCGGCAGGTAGCCTACAGAAGAAAATCTAAAGAGGACGGTGGTTCTGATTTATGTAAGCCCTGAAACCTTCTCTCTTATCCCATATCCAAAGGTGCAACTAAATTGCTTCAGACGGAGTTCATACAGACATCTAGGCGACCTAATTTCGTAAGTTTAGGTTCATATAAAGTGGTCCTTCTTTTAAGAGCTTCAAAATATTTAATTGAGCATTAGCCATCAATTCAGCTGCTTCCATCCTGTCCTGAGCTGACTGATTTGGGTCTGTGGCTATAGGAAGTGATAAGATTGGACTAACTGTTTATGACAGTAATATTGTAGCAGAAGTACGACAACCCTCCAAAATACGCTATTACAACATAAGAATAGTGGTGAATGTAGAATTAAGTCTTGTGGGTCTGCATGTTTCAATATTAGATGAATTACACGATTCAAAGGAAATCCATGTGCACGGTAATAGTATTCTAGTTTGTCCCGATTGTAAACACAATTGTCTATCATTTTCTAACGAGCCCAGAGGCCTCATCCAAGTTCTTTTCCCGTGAAACTTCCAGAAATGTGCATCAGATTGCATGGAAAACTCGACGGAAGCCAAATCGTATTGGATCCGTTTTGCGGAATCGGTTCTACGCTGTTGCATGCACGAAACTCGGTACGTCGTTCGTCGGATTCGATATAAACAAAGAATACCTCGAACTCGCATTAAATAGATTAAAAATTTAATGAATTTTGAGATTGGATATGCATACAAAAAACTGATCCGTTATACTGAATATCAGCTTTAATCTCTATATTCTTTTGATCTGCTAAGGGTTTGAATTCTAACATGTTTGATATTATCATGTGTTCAACCTCTACGTCCTTCTTTGCGAGTGACAGTTTGCCCATATCAAGTTTATAGACATCAAGAATGTCACTAATCAGCAGTTCTAATTTGCCTACATTGTATGATATAGAACCTACTGCTTTCTTTTGTCTAACTCCTCTTCGATCTTATCACTTCCAATGTCTCTAACCAATGCCATAAGCATTAATACCCTTTTGAAGAAAAATCTGAATCTACTGGAAGTAAAAGGATAGGCGCTGACAGGAATACAAAATACACATTCGCACCGGTCTAACCTTCCTTATTTTCTACTTTTTTATTCTTGAGGTAAATCTCCAAATACCCACAATTTTCGCAGATAACCGCGTCATAATGCGTTGGTGCCCATGTCAACGCGTTCTTCCTCGAAGACTTCTCTTTTACGAATAATAACGTCGCCAACTTTGACTATTTTTTTGATATAACCAGTTCCTCTGCTAACCACGAACTGAAATAAAAATTCCGTTAAAAAGAGAAGAGGTGGAAGTGAATAAACAGTCTTACGTAAAAGAGGAGATAGTCGCAAAAAAGAAACCTGTAACAGAGACTCGTACAGTTTCAGAAGAGGTGGCTCACGAGAGGATAACTGAGGAGTGAATTTGTATTATTATTCATTTGCCTAAGATGTGAACGGAATTTAATACGCTCGATATCGCATCTAGAAGAGTAATTCCTCGTAGGAACACAATCTTGCTAAAGGATTTAGAATTTTGACGGATACGTCGGAAGTAATAAAAAAGGCTAGATTCCCAGCCCACTCATAACGTCTCCAAGCGAACCTTTCTTCTTATTTTGGTTCTGCTGTTCTTGTTGTTGGGATTGCGTTTGTGATCCCGGTCCTGCTCCTGCTGCTCCTCCGCCCATAAAGTTCGAGAAAAGCGATTGGAGTCCTTGAGGATTGTTATTCCCGTGTTCATTCACTACGTTTACAGCTTGCTGTGTGTACTGAGCGGCCTGCTGAGGGTCCTGGATACCACATGTTTGCTGGACGTGCTTAACCAAATCATGGTCTTGCTTAAGGTTGTTACTAGCCCCCTACCACCTAATACATTTGCTATTGCAGACATTGTCCCCCCCGAATTGCTGCCGCCTGAAGAAAACATGCTTCGAAGGCCTCTCTGCATCATAAAGCCAATTACCGCATGCATGACAGAGTTTGCCATAGAAGGTTGAGCGCCTGTTTGTTGGGAAAACATATTCGCCAAGCTGGTAATAACTACCATGGTACACGGTGTAGCTAAAAATATTTAATGGTTCTAACTTTTTCATGTAAGATTGATGGTACTAATATGGGTAAAGAGAGACTAGTTTCCTCCCTACCAAGAGACATCTATAAATATCTCAGAAGTAAATTTGTTTTGACAACATGAGCTTTGAGAGTATATCGCCTACTTTATTTTCTATTGGCTCTGGCGGCCTAATTGGTTTTTTGGTCGGGTTTGCAATCAAGCGTATTTTTAAGATACTTGCCGTGATAGTGGGTTTGTTTCTTGGAGCACTGATATACCTTCAATCTCAGGGTCTGATAAGTATAAACTGGGATAAACTTCAAGCCGTGACTCAATCTGTAACTACTACACTGGCACATTCCTTGACAGACACGAGTCAGATATCAGTGATCAGCGGAAATTTAGGCATACCACTAACCGGTGGACTGGCTGCAGGTTTTGCCTTTGGCATAATGAAAGGCTAAAGCCCTTTTTTCACCGATACTATTAAAGGATAATGTGCATTAATTTTTAATGACACATTCGGTTGCTTTTGTCTTAACATTGGCAACCTCAATAACCCTAATTGTTAGTTCCTTTACTATAGTACAACAAACGCTAGCACAACAAGTTAGTATGGATATAACAAAGCCGTCCGGTGACAAGCCTTTCGGCGGAGAAAAAATAGGTACTGTGGGAATCATTCCTAACGGACATGTGCTTAATATAGTTGCCAATATGAGCGCGCCTCCTGATAACGGAAAGGTATGGGAAGGCTGGCTGGTTGACGATGGAGGCTCAGGTTACAAATTAAGCCTTGGAGAACTTGCAAAGAATGGTACGCTTCACTTGACAGAGGAGATGGTAAATCCATATACATATAGCCAGTTCATCGTTACACAAGGACCCTTTGAAGACCCCGACCCTAATGCGGCCGCAGCATCTGGCGGGACACAGCTACAAACACCATTCGGTCGCTAAATCCCTTTTTCTTTCTATCAATTCATGATTACCACGTATAGTTAGAAGCATTTGTCGCAGGAATGCAGAGCAAATAGCTTGAACTCTTTTTACTTTTGTTGCCGTTACGTAATTATGTCAACACAAAGTGAGAATACAAGGTTAGATAATTCGACCTACAATATTTTAGCGGCCCTTGGAAGAGAAGCTGATTTTCTTCATTCAACGGTAGACACTTACATAAAAGATGCACAAAGTGAAAATAACAACAAGCTAGTGGAGGTGTGGAACAGTATCAAGCGTGACAAACAAAAGCACTTGTCAATG
>DASWDL010000376.1:0-11261 GCA_036395315.1 Nitrososphaeraceae archaeon | reverse complement strand
GTTATCAGGAGCAAGCATGGGGACATTTGGGCGCCGAGGCAGCTGGTGGATGAGAAAGTTTTGCAGTTAATTAAATGAAATTAGTTTTTACAAGTAATTCTGATGAACATGTAACATCTGAGTTAATCAAATTAAGCTAGCCAAAAGGTCAAGCCGGTATTGGGATCTCAGGAGTCGAAATTTCCTCCATAGTAAATACAAACCTGGAACCTTCGAATTCCGTCGTACCTTCCCTTTCCCAATTGACCCTATATGCATGTGTTACATTTTTTCCCACTATGCTTATGGTTTTTGGAAGATCATTAAAGAGCTTTTCGACTTTGTCTTTATCTTTTGTCATTAAGACCGATCTTCTTCTCCTCATTAGATACTTTACTGCAACATTCCTATGCAAATGTCCTTGCATTTGCATTTTGTCTTCTCCTACTAATAATGTAAAATCCCTTTTCGCCAAGGTATTAATTTTGATGAAATTATTAAAAAAGTGTTCTTGTCAATTTTCACTTCCCAGAAGGATAGTAAATTGAGCATTAATACTCGTCATAATTTTTACATGGTTCCAAAATCATCTAAAAAAGACGAAAGGATAATTTGTACAAAGACTCGAGTATGAAAGTCATTGATTCACGTAAGTCACCGTCAGAAAATTAATACAATACCATATTGTACATATCCACATCAAATTTGAGGGACATATTGCCTCAATATTTGGGTCAAATGTTATTTAGTCTACTAACTCTGCCTACTATGATACATCCTTTTTGCTAAGGCTACCTTAGCATAATTACTACAAAATGGGCAACGAACCCAACTCCCGCGACCAGTGTAGACCCATTCATGGGAACAACCTTGATAAGTACATTTGAGCAACACAGGCCTTCCAGGTTGCTTTTTCCAATCATTCTTCATTGGCTTTCGCAATCTACGTGCTGCTCGAGGAAGCCAGTTTTCTGATGCTTTCAAGGCACCGTAGTACTTCGTTTTGTTGAGATATTAAGCTTGACTTGATTGCTTATAGATTTGAGCCCAGTTCTAATTACTGACATATTGTATAATAGCTTTCAAAATGGATGAAAATTCGGCTACAACACCAAAAATAAAGTATTATTGCAAGCTAGACCAAGCCAACAGCTATGATTTTAAATGGGACTAAACAGGTAATTGTGATAGGTGACTTTAAATGAAATATCCTTTGAGAAATCTTATTTTAGAGAAAATTAGTGAAACAGGCACTCTTACGGATTACGATCTTACGAACATATTGAACAAAGAGAATATTGCAGTTACGGAATCTGACCTGAACAAGGTTTTACTAGATTTAGAGATATTCGGTCTAATTAGAGTTAGTTGGCTCTCTAAAGATAAAAGGCGGATTGAAATTGTAACTACTCCGGGAGATAATTCGCAATAATATTTTCAGAATAACTCTAAAATTTTACTTTTATCAAATTGAACAGGGTATCTTACGACTCGCACATCCATCTTGTCGACCCATATTATTCAAATATCTTACCAGCACTTCTGAAATCAATGAGGTCACTAAATATTAAAGCGTGTTCCATGACTGTTGACATCCCAACCTCTAGCAGAGGATTGGATTTATTTAAACAGACAGACCGTGATATAATTCTTAATTTTCTCGGAATACATCCGGAATTTGCATCTTATCGTAATTGTGCTAGGTTTGAAACTATTGTTGACAATAATCGCAAGTTCATTGACGGCATTGGTGAAATAGGTTTGGATCGATCATTTTGTGAATCGGGTGAAAAATATTCAGAACAGGAAAAAGTTTTCAAGCGAATGCTTAGCATAGCATCCGGATTAAAAAAACCCGTTTCTGTTCATTCTAGGGCTTCATTGGACGATGTGTTGGATAATCTTTCTACATTTAACAATCTTCCCACATGCCTTCATTGGTTTGATGGCACAGAAAAGCAACTTGAAAGGGCTATGAACATGAAGTTGTATGTGTCATATGGTCCTCCTGTGGTTTATTCAAAGAGGAAAAAAAAATTGCTTCGATTAACGGATGCAGAAAAGATATTGATTGAGACAGATGGCCCCGTAAGATATCATGCCTGTTTCGAGGATGTCACTTCATTTCCTACGTCCATGCTACCCAGTGTAATCAATTCCATTTCCCAGGAGCTTGCAATATCATTTGAAGAAACAAGCGCACTGATTGAACGTAATTCAAGTAAATATCTTGATAAATAAACCTCGAGGTCTTAGCAGAATTTTAATATCGCGTAATTCTCTCCTTCTAATTGAAAGAATAACTATAAAATAACCTATTAACGCCATAATAATCGATGGATCGTGTAAGAAAAATTTCTAATGAATTAATGGACACATTTCCTAATAGATTCGGAATAAATTTTGAACAGAATAAAAAGACTGTTATGGATCTTGCAAGGATAACCTCCAAACAATTGCGAAATCAAATCGCTGGATTCATAACTTCCTACCTTCGCAAAGAGGCTAAATCCGGAGAAAATTTAGAATCGGAAACAAGCAGTACCCAAGAAATTGTACCTCCAGAAAATACGTCTTAGTCCTCTGGATCATGTATGATAACTATAAAGCTTCTAGGTCCAATTCAGAAGGCCCTTAATGTGAATACACTTTATGTTGATAAGGCGGAGACTTCGATTGTCGATATTCTATCTTATTTGCGAGAAAAGGCAATTGAACCAGATCTGGTCGAAGAGAAGAATTTCCTAATAGCTATCAATGGAATTGAATACTCGCTTATTCCAAAAGGCGGTCCAATAGTAAAATCCGGTGATACCGTCACGATTGCTAGTTTAGTTCATGGAGGTTAAATAATCGTTTAAGTTCACCTAGCTGGTAATATGGCCAAATTGGATATAATGTAATTGAAGGCAAGAAGTAATCTTGAATAGTAAAACTTCAATACTCAAGGTCTCTAAAGCACAGAATACTGACTCTTATTATGTTAAAATTTTAGGAGTGCGCGATGTTAAAGGCGAAAATATCTCCAAATTAATACCTAAATTAAGGGAATTGTCATCCCTTGTAAAAGTTCAGGCTATACAAAGTGATATTGTGTTCGGACTAGATCATTTGATGAGGGTGATCGAAATAACATTGGAATTGTGGAACAGGGGAATAAGAATTTCGAGATCGATAGAAACAGATCTGCTCATGAGATTATGTTGTACTGATCAAATATCCAAAGCAATAGCAGTAGGTGGATTGAAGAAATGGCAGCCGGGATGCCTCATTTTGATTTCTCAAGATTTGAATTCGATCCTAGAGGTTGAAATGTCCATTAGACAAAATTTTGCATATCCATGCATGTCTGTGCTACGACCAGGAAAAAAGAAAATGGAAATATTGCAGATGAAATATGGTTTTCGGACCAAAAAAATGGACAGAAAGTACTTCGAAAATTCGCTTGTTGAAAGAGCAGCACTTGTTGAGTTAATATAGAGTTACTCTTTTGGTAAGTTAATGGTGCAATTTATCTCTTGTCTAACATAAATCCGAGTCACAATACTTTTTTTGACGCCAGAAAGTACCTACCCGATATAAAATTGTTAGAAATCACGCTTGACCTTTAATATACTCAATATATGTTCTGGCTCCAGTACCGAGAGCCCTGTCTTTCTACCTAAAATCTCAACTAATATGATCCATTCGGGACGGCTAAGGCTGACTTTTATTCTTATTTTGCTGGCTATAGATGAAATTATAATACTTGACTTCATCTGGCAGAATCGCTTTTCAATTACAATCTTGAATGATGAGGTCTTTGGTATCTTGTGAGATAATTTGAAGGCGTTAGAAGTAATTTCTGCCAAATTGGTATCACATGTTAGGTCTACGGGGATAACCCGTAGGATATATCTAAAAAGCCATGGTTCTGTTAATAGAAGATCTTTGAAAACGTCTATAATTTTAATGGGATCAATTTCCACCCCTGCAATAAGTAGCCCCTTTATGTGAGTTATTTTAATTTTCGGCCTCTGTCCTGTAACATATTCCACCAATTGAATAAATTCAGTGGCTGCCTCGATTTCTCTATTCCTAAATGTGGTGATTATTAAATTGAAATCCATATACATCATAAATTACTGAAACAGCTAGTCAAGCCTATTAGCTTAATTTAAAAATATGGCATTTATCCTTATGCAGGATCCACGTCTTAAAAGTTATGATATTATGATTGAATACATCCATACGGATTCCGTTCGGGACAGCTAAAAGATCGATCAAATTTAATTATAACTAATTATAGAATGAAATAAATTTCAGAATCAGAAGTATTTACATGTTGCTTTTGAGTTTAAATTATGACAGAACTTGACATTTTACCACCCTATCCCGCATTACTTATGCATGCATTGATCGACGGACGTCAACGATCAATGATTGTAGTGTCGGATTTACACATCGGATTCGCCCCTTGGTTCCAAGCAAATAATGTATCTATTGATTGGTATCAGGTTGCTCAAGAAACAGAAAGAGAGCTTGAAAGGATTGTGACATCCAACAGAGCAGACTCAATTATCTTATTGGGCGACATAAAAAATACGATATCGACAATCAACAGGGAAGATTGGAACACCATTCCAAAATTCTTTGAATCACTTTCTAAAAAATGCCATGTTTACTTTGTCCCTGGGAATCATGATAGTAAAATCCGATACCTTTTGCCTAGCCGGATAAATGATATCAGTGTCACAGGAATGACTGTAGATGACACATTGCTTATACATGGCCATACAATGCCCTCTGAAATTAGGTCTAACGTCAACAAGATAATACTAGGTCATGTTCATCCCATATTTTTAAAGGCAGAGAGCATAGCAAATGGTCAAAAGGTTTGGATATTTCTGACGGTCCAAAAAAGTGCAATCTTCCCAGGAACAGAAGGATTAATAGATCTGATTTTGATGCCATCATATAACAGATCATTAGTCAAGCGAAGAACGCGAAATAGAGAGCGCTTCAACATGCCACTACTTAGAAGAATAATGAAACCAAATTTGATAGTAAGATGTCTGGTTCTGTCAGTAGATGGTGCAATTTTAGGGAATGAAGATATTCTGTGGACTTTGTTGTAACCTTGGATAACTCATATTTTTAAGTACGGTGAAAGAGCATCGATGGTAGGTTTATTATTCCTTCGCCAATTTAGACTTTCTACAAAAGATGTCGCTGCTTCAATAGTTGTCAATACAGGTATACCCATTTCTACAGCTTTTCTTCTAATTTGATATTCATCATACAACATCCCAACATACTTCTCGATGGTTGAAGTAGAAGGAATGTTTATGATGAAATCAATACCATGGTTATATAACAACTCGGCGATATTCGGTTTTCTAGACGGCTCACTTATCTTATAGACCTCCTGAACATTTGCATCCGTATTATTTTTTATGAATTCAGCTGTGTGTTCAGTCGCAAGGATTTTGAAACCCATTGAATGTATAAGGTTGATCAAAGGTAGGAGTTTTTCCTTATAGCGTTGACCACCTATTGTAATCAGAGCAGAACCCGTGAGGGGCAATGTATAACCTGCGGCCTCGTAGGCTTTGGATAATGCATCATAAAAGGTTTCACCAAAGCAAGCTACTTCCCCAGTGGATTGCATTTCTACACCTAGAACGATGTCTGCACCTTCAAGCTGCATAAATGAAAATTGTGGTACTTTTATTCCAAAGCCTGGAACTGTTAACCAAATGTTGCCTATACTCTTCGGCAATTTTTTGCTTAAAATTGCCCTAGCGGCTAGAGATATAAGATTAACACCAACAATTTTAGAAACGAATGGCATAGAACGCGATGCCCTCACGTTAGCCTCTATTACATATACTTGGTCGTCTTTTACAAGATACTGTAAATTTATTGGCCCGCGAACATTAAGGGACATTGCAATTTTTCTAGTATAGTCCGAAATTGTGTCTGTGATTTGTCTATTCAGGCGCCAAGGTGGAATACACATCATCGCATCACCGGAGTGAATACCGGCATTGTCTATGTGTTCCACAATAGAGCCAATGATTACCTCCTTTCCGTCAGATACAGCATCCACTTCAACTTCTGAAGCGTCCTGCAAGAATTTACTAATAACAATCGGATAATCAGAGCTAAGTTGAACTGCCTCTCTAAGATAACGTTCAAGTTGATTTTCTTGCCAGACAACTTTCATTGCAGCGCCACTTAATACGTACGACGGTCTAACCAATACAGGATAGCCTATTTCGTTGCAAAATACCTTGGCCCCTGACAATGTCGTGAACCTTTTCCATGGTGGCTGCTTTATATTTAGGGAGTCCAACAGGTTGCCAAATTTTTCTCTATTTTCGGCCATGTCTGTGTTGATACTATCAGTCCCCATTATTGGAATTTTTAGGTTACCTAGTTTCGGTACCAAATTATTTGCCACTTGTCCACCAACACAAGTCACTATTCCCAACGGTTTTTCCTTGTCATAAATATCAAGTACTCTTTCGAGAGTTAATTCCTCAAAATATAGTCGGTCCGAAATATCGTAATCGGTAGATACAGTTTCTGGGTTGCAATTTATCACGGCCACAGATTTAATTCCGTTGTCCTTTAGACTCCAGACCATATTTACGGTACTCCAATCAAACTCAACGCTACTGCCAATACGATAGGGTCCAGCGCCAAGCACTACCGCTCCTTTGTCTGCATTGTTTTCGTATAGAATATCGTCTTTCTCACCCCCATAAGTCACGTACAAATAGTTCGTCTTTGCCGGACATTCAGCAGCTAGGGTATCTACTTGTTTTACAACAGGGGTAATCCCAAATTTCCTTCTAAGTTGTCTAACGGTCATTTCATTCAAAGAGGTACAGTTTGCAATCTGAATATCCGAAAATCCATAACGTTTGGACTCTTTCAAAAGATCTTCCGACAAACCATTTTTTCGCAACTTGTACTCGATGTCCACAACATTCTTTATTCTAGCTAAAAACCACGGATCTATTGCTGATAATTTATATATGGTTTCAATCGACGCCCCTAACTTCATCGCCTTTACAACATTGAACAATATTTCATCATTAGGATGCAATAATGCTTGTTCTATTGCTTCCATGTTTTCTTCGTTTTCAGAGTCTCCGTTACTGACCAGTCCGTATTTTCCGATATCTGCCATTCGTATTGCTTTCTGAATCGCTTCTTCAAAGGATCTTCCTATTGCCATTATCTCACCCACAGATTTCATGCTGCTTCCAAGTCTTCTACTAACAAGTTCAAACTTTCTAAAATCCCATCTCGGCATTTTCAAAACTACGTAGTCCAGAGATGGTTCAAAGCATGCAGTCGTGGTTTTCGTAATGCTATTTACAAGTTCAATAAGAGAGTATCCTAAACACAGTTTAGCTGCCATATATGCTAGCGGATAGCCAGTGGCCTTGCTCGCTAAGGCCGAAGACCGGGAGAGTCTCGCATTTATTTCTATTGCGCAATAATCTTTGGAATCAGGATCCAATCCAAATTGCATATTGCATTCTCCAAGGATACTACAGTGGTGAACAGCTCTAATTGCTGCAGAACGAAGCCGGTGATATTCTTCGTTATCGAGTGTCTGGGAAGGAGCAACTACGATGTTATCACCTGTATGTACGCGCATAGCAAGTACATTTTCCATGTTGCAAACAGTAATCGCGTTGCCAGTAGAGTCTCGCATCATTTCATATTCGATCTGTTTCCAATTACCTACATATTTTTCTATAAGCACCTGATTCACAATACTAAGTGGCAATCCTCTTTGGACGATTTCCTGAAGTTCGTATTCGTTATATGCAACTCCGCCTCCCTTGCCTCCTAATGTGTATGCGACTCTTGTAATAACAGGATATCCTATGCGGTTCGCTATGCTAATTGCCTCTTGAATACACTGAGCCGGGGAGCTTTCTAATACAGGCACGCCACTCTCAATCATCGCATTTTTGAATCGCTGCCTGTCTTCAGTTAATTTAATCCCCGTAATTGGGGTCCCAAGAACCTTTATTCCGTATTTATCTAAAACTCCACTATCGTGTAAAATTATGCCACAATTTAAAGCGGTCTGGCCTCCAAAACTTAGCAATATGGAATCTGGTCGCTCTTGCTCTAGTATTCTCTCAACATATGTTCTAGTAACTGGTAACAAGAAAACCTTATCTGCCAATCTAGTATCAGTTTGTATAGTAGCTATATTGGGATTCACCAATATTGATTTTATTCCTTCCTCCGATAATGCCTTCAAACACTGTGAACCGGAGTAATCGAATTAGCGGTCAGGACCATTAACACTGATTCTGACTTTCGCCAGCTTCTCCGATCTTTATTGCCCCGCTACCAAGCACTATAGATTTCTTAATTAGTTCATTTCTCGGAAATTCTCTTCCTCCCTCCGGTCACTTTTTTCGCCTTCGCTAATACCTGCCCCTAGTTTTTTCCCATTTGCTTTATCGCGAGCTAATGGCTGACTACGATTAATTAAGTCTCTGAATTTCTTGAATAGAAAAATTGAATCATTGGGTCCTGGCGAAGCTTCCGGGTGAAATTGTACTGCTATAATGGGCTTTGACCTATGCTTAATACCCTCCACAGTTTGATCATCTGCATTCAGGTACCATGTTTCAAATTCAGTATTTTGCAGGCTTCCCGGGTCAATTCCATACCCATGATTTTGACTTGTGATAATGGATATGTCAGTCTCAAGATCTGTACACGCCTTATTTTGACCCCTATGACCAAATTTTAACTTATGTGTCTCCCCCCCACCAGCGAGTGCGATTATTTGGTTTCCAAGACAAATTCCAAGCGTCGGCACTGATAAATTTATCAATTTACTTGTCGTATTTATCGTGGCCTTGCACATTTTGGGATCTCCGGGCCCATTGCTAATAACTACGCCCTTAGGTTCATAGGATAATATCTCTGCAATGGTTGAATCCCACGGAACAGAGATAACCCGGAATCCAACTCTAATGAGGTTTCGTATAATGCTAAATTTCGTTCCAGTATCGATTAATACCACGCATGGTAACGACCGATCTCCATATTCTGTAGGGGTAGCGGTAGACACTTCTTGCATAAAATTGAATCCGTCATATTTAGTTTCATTTACAACTTTTGTCAGTTGTTCAATCGATATTGTACCCTCAGTAACGGATAGGCCTCCTCTCATTACACCATCTACTCTTATCCGTTTAGCTAGTTCACGAGTATCAATCCCGCTAATTCCAGGGATTCTTTCATCGAACAACCATTTATCCAAAGTTCGCTCACAGTTCCAGTGACTAGCGACTGATGAAATTTCGTTTACAATTAGACCTTTTACTTGAATATTCCTAGATTCAAAATACCTGGGTAACCCTAAGTCATCTAAATCTCCATATGAAGGTACACCATAGTTGCCGATAAGAGGGTATGTCATACATAGAATCTGACCCCTATAAGAGGGGTCAGTTAAGCTTTCCGTATAGCCTACCATGCCAGTATTAAATACTACTTCTCCGCCGACAACTCCTGGAAACCCGAAACCCTTACCGATAAAGCTTGAACCATCTTCCAACTGGAGTTGAGAATTGTAATCTAAGTGTGCTCCAAAAATTGTCGGAATTTTGACCCTCTCGAGATTGGAGAAAGTTCGAAATTTAAGTCTTGCTAGATAGAAGACCCTTTCACTAAATTGTAATTGATTTTAGCATGAGCTTGGCATTTTTGATTCGATTTGATCTCTGATTGGGTAGATTCCTTAGCTTTCATGATTTTATCCCTTAAATCAAAATTCGTGGATTCTTCCAAATGCCGATCGGAAGTCTTGCTTTCAAATCTGAGATTTATTAAAATCATCAACACGTTGCTTCCCTTTCATGAAAATGCTATCTTTACCGGAAGTTACAATTCTAACTTAAAGAATATTAAGCTACCGAACCATGATGCAATGTCACAATCTTTAAGCATTATCTACTTCAACCAGTCAACCGGAATATCCTGAAATAATCCATTTGGTAAAATGCGTCTAATTGAAATAGGGAGTGCTCTGGAGTCCAGTTCTGCTGTTGCAATTGAGATAGTATCTCTTGTTTCGTCAGTCCATGAAATCAAAGACGGGGCGCCAAGTGAAAGCTGTAAAGACCTAGCCCCAGTTATTCTCGCCCTTTCGAAACGGGTGAGTGTAGGCGGACCTATTAATACTATATTACCTTCCGGGATCAATTCTTTAATTTGAAATTCTATTTCGGGATATACTACAACTTCGTCAATCGGTCTTGTACTTTTCTTAGATCCTACCTCGGGCTGTTCAACGGCTTTTTTCTGGACTTGCTTGCCTTTCGTAGTTCTGATAATTTTTTTCTTCGTTTCTTTCTTAGTTAACCTTTTGCTGCTCGGCAATGACTTAGATAACTTTGGAGAAGAACGCTTTAAAACCAAGAACAAATGCAAAAAAAGGTAGATGTCTAATTAAATGTTGCTATATTGACTTGTTTACACTACCTTCCTCTTGACCCATACTTTGGGTTTTAACTATGTCGTAGTATGGTAAGGATGTATAAAGATTTTTTCCTCATCCGACCAAACTAATATCTATATATCTAGGCACTAATTAATCGCATTCCTAAATATCGCGGCAGATTTCTTGGTAATGCTTCTATTCCTAACCCCGGGTGAGTTATCCGATATCTAATGTTATCCAATATGAGGGATTCGGGCATCTACCACACTGCAGTAAAACTGCCGCATTTCACTGAATAAGCTTCCTCATGGAGATGGCTATACTAATATTGTTGGCGAAATTTGTCTTTATAGTCATGAAAATCTTTTGAAATGGAATAATCACCTTTTTGCTTATCAAAATAAATATTAGACCTCTTTAAGTCTAGCATCAAAACTAGTCTTGATAAAATTTTGTCCCATTATCATAAATACTTTGACTATTCTACACTCTTTCAATGGAACGTAGATGTAACTCAGTTTCTAGGATTGGGATAACAATGGAAGCTACGGGTATTGGAGAATTTAGATGTGAATTCATACGTCATTTCTCTCCGTTAACTATCGCGACCATATTAAGAGCATTACCGATCAGCGGAAGATTGCACAAGCTCGGATCTACCCTAATGTATTTGGAAACAGGGTTAAAAACGGGTGCAGAAAAGCAAAAAACTGCTTTTGTTAAAGCTGATATTACATTTATGACGTCAAATGGGTCGCTATGTGTGGTACTTCAAGGAGGGACAGGAATTCCGATGAATCCCGTTGGA
>DASWDL010000375.1:0-1964 GCA_036395315.1 Nitrososphaeraceae archaeon | reverse complement strand
TACAATTCAGCCCATCGAGCCTATTTTCATTTAACATTTTTCTAATGACGTCAGCAAGTGTTTTACCTTCGATATATTCAGTAACTAACAGGTTCTTTCCTAAAACTACTGACTTAATAGTCGGAGTATTAATTCCTAGTGAACGTAGATACCTTAACGCCTTATATTCAGTACCAAGTCTAAAAAGTGGGTCTACTTTGAAGGTTTTAACAGGCGAAGTCCAAAGGCTCAAAGCTGCCCACTTTATTCCCTTGGATTTTGTAAATTCCTTTACAACGATGATCTTCTTCCTATTACGGTCAATATCAGTTAATGTATACGAAAAAGTCCTGCTGTAATAATTTCCTAGTCTGTGTTTGTCTGAAACAATATATCTTTGAATGCCGATCGAGTGGGCAATCATATCTAACCATTCCTTTGCAGTGAAGATAAGTATACCTTCAGGTAGTTTACAATATGATTGGATAGGGGAGGACATAAAGCTTGGCAGCCTGACAGGATCTGTTCGATAACGCTTGATTTTTGATTCTGTTTCCTTCAAAACATAATGGAACATTTTTCTACCTGCATATACATGAATAAAATATGAGCTAAGTTCGTGCAATTTTTTGACAAGTCTTACTGAGGCAAGCTTTCTGGTTCCACGTATTAAGACACGTTTTTCGGAAATCCGTAGTAAATTATCTGAAGGTCTAAGAATAAAGAGCTCTTTGTCATCATTTAGTATCTCCTTGAGCGCTTGTTTGTAGCCTCTAAGCGCGAACTGCACATTCCTTGATGCATTTTCTCCAGCATAAATTTTGAAGTAGCTGTAACTTGCGTTCGGATATAATGCGTTCCTACGTTTTATTTTTGAGAACATAATAAATTCTAGCGGAAAAGAGATTTCTGTGCACAAGATATTTGTAGTCTTGGCAAGCTCCTGAATCTCTTCTAGAATTATTCTTTTTTTATATACAGTTTCTAGCATTTGGAATAACCCATGATTGTAAATCGATTCATATACGTGCAATAACCGTCCGATTACAAACTCACCGAGAAAGCCGTGTCTAGCATCCCGTACTAAAGATTTATGATCAACTACAAGTGCAGAAACTTTTACCTTAGATTCTCTTCGATAAACATACTTCACTCCGTATGAGTAGTCTTCTAGCACAATAATAATATCATAGTCACTGTCTGGACGTGAATAACCGGCTACTTTTGATCCATAAATACAGACACCTAACACCCTATTTTTTTTTGCAATATCGATGGCACAATTTTCGAGAATTTTTAGGTCGTCAGGAGGAATACTGGACATAATTTTTGAACTTTTTATGTCTCAATTTAGTATTTTCAAATTTACCAATTTTTTCTTTCAATATGGGATCAACTTCTAGCATGGCCATTAATTCAACAGGTAATTTTACAACGTTTGTATTAATTGGTATGCGAAGAATAGGAAGGCCCTTGTTCATCCACTCATCAATTGCCTTTTTTTCCAAGCGAAGATCTCTAAAGCCATCGGCAAATCTTCTTGAGATATGATTAACCAACGTGGGGTCAGGTCTAAATATTGCTCTTGGATTCAACAAGCGTTCTGAATCTGCATAACTGCTTTCAAATAAAGTGTCATATACCTCGTCTGATAGGATACCCATTTTCATTATCTTCCTTATTAGATCTAAGTAATGGATGAACTCGTGAGCCAATATTGCATGTATAGTACCTATTGAACCAAAAGCTATCAATGGAGCGGTAATTTGAACTACAATTTCAAGTCGTTTATCTTCAGTTACTATTGGCATCGTTCTCGCAAAAAAAATACCAAGCTGGGCGGACTCGAGTTCAGAAATGGATATAACAAGGCTTGGTTCAATATAATAAGAAGGATATCGCACATCTGAAGCGGCTTCAACCCGTTTGACTCCTTCAGTGACTATATGGTAGCGATCTGATATAATCTGGAATACCTCTCGGGT
>DASWDL010000374.1:0-6071 GCA_036395315.1 Nitrososphaeraceae archaeon | reverse complement strand
TTACTGAGTGGACAGTGGATAGCTCTGGCAATTATAATCACAAAATGTGGCAATGGAAATGAATAGAATGAATGAACAACTACTGAAGAACAACTATGTAACCTGATCTTATTTCATTTTTTGATTGGTCGAGATACCTGCCCTTAACATTATAGCATCATAACGGGTAGTTGTAATTTATCAGCCGAAACTTATAAGACCGATCTCTTAACTCAAGATTATGGTTATTGAAATTGGACCAATATTACACGACTTTACTATCGTTATGATCGTAGCTTCAGTAATGGCATTAGTATCTTATAAACTCAAACAACCTATGGTGATAGGATATATTATCGCAGGAATGATAATAGGCCCTTATACTCCGCCTTTTAGTCTTGTTTTAAATCTAGATGTATTAAATTTATTTTCAGAAATTGGAGTTATGTTGCTCTTGTTCGTTGTGGGGATGGAATTCCCTATTGAAAAGTTACGTAAAATAGGTAAAAGAGCGTTCGTAATTGCCACATCTGAAGCCTTTGGTACATTCGCCGTGGGATTTATAGTAGCTCACAGTATGCATTACTTTCTAATAGCCCCTTTTTAGCATTGGCAATCTCTGTGACAAGTACAGTAATTGTAATGCGGATGTTGGAAGAGTTAGGAATGATAAAAGAAGAAGCGTCGTACGTTATTTTGGGGGTAGCCGTGATTGAAGATATCATTGTAATATCTATGTTAGCTATATTGCAATCTGTGTCATCAACAGGTCAAGTATTTGGTACAGAATTGGCAATAACCATAGGAACTGTTATTGTTTTTATCGGTGGAGTATTGTTCTTAGGTTCAAAGACAATACCAAAATTTGTAAATTACGTCGGAAGAACGAATCAGCATGATGTACTAGTGGTGACGATCCTCGGTGTGGCTTTCGGACTATCGTTTGTTGCGTATGAGATCGGCATATCCGTTGCGACTGGAGCTTTCTTTGCTGGGGTATTAATAGCTGAATCAAAAGTACATTCAGTCACTAGGGTTCTTGCAACGCCGATTAAAGATATGTTCGCTGCCTTGTTCTTTGTCTCAATCGGTGCCCTCATGAATATAACACAAATCCCTCTTTTCATAATTCCCGCCATCGTTCTGATCTTGGCGTCGTTGGGAGCGAAATTTTTTACCGTGTATCTGGCCTCAAAATCGCAGGGATATAGCACTGTAACTGCACTAAGGGCGGGCTTTGGACTTTCTTCTTCGGGTGGTGAACTTGCCCTTGTAGTGGCCAAAGGCGGCGCAGATATTGGGGCTACCAGTTCATTTGTCTTACCAATGATAGGAACAATGACTATTATTATTACTACATTCATAATACCTTACATGATCAAAATGGGATGGAAATTAGCAGATAGTTTCTCTCCTTCAAATACAAGAGGGAGATTATTTTCATTTCGTGCAAAGAAGAAAGAACAGTGAATAGAGAATAGTATGATAATAATTTGTAAGCTATATTGCCTATTTTTACCTAATAGTGGTTCCAACAAATTAACCTTCAATAATATCGTCAGCGCTGTTTAGCAATTCAAAAGGATTGGCTATGCCTTTGCCCTTAGAACCTTAGGCGTGAGGCAATAATGGCGGCAGGCAAGCTACGGGATAGTGAAGGGCAGAATACCTTCTCTGATCTGAAAGTAATAAAATTATGACATAATTATTCCTCATTGTCTGCTATCATTTTAGTCCAACAAACTGCACCTAGAAGTTATCATTCATTTACTGTTTATTTTTTACTTGAAAATCTCCGTCATATTACATGACAGCCGGTGCAAATTATTGGATTTCTCGCAGTCTAAAGGGCAATTATAGGGAGCTTCGTATAGCTATCCCATCTACACAAACACAAATGAAAGAATTCGATTTCACACGCCTACTCCATTTTTCATTGCAGGTTGCATTCACTGATTATATGGAATGGCTTGAAACGGAAAATGATTATTAATTAGGAATAGGATGATAATCGCAGGTTATAGAATAGCCCTTACTTCTGAGGGATTAGATTTGTGTCATTCCAGTAAACCAATCATGAACATCATCCGCTCATTATTTATGAGTTAACAGTTACTTTTTTACATAATAATAGACATAGCTTCAAGAACAAATCATGAACAAGCATAAATATTGAATAACTTAATACGCAACAACTCCTATGAAATACAGAAGCAGATCTGATATAATTGGATTGATATTGGAAGCAGCTAATGGGGGAGCATCTAAAACTAGCATTATGTACAAGGCCTTTTTGACCTTCACACAAATGAGAGAATATCTTGGGTTATTAATACAAAAGGAGTTGATAGAATACGAAGAAGGATTACAAAAATACAGAACAACAGAAAAAGGTATGAGAGTCCTACAAATGTGTAATCAGATCAACGAAGAACTCGTGATTCTAGAAAAAGTAAGAACCTTTCCATTATAATCATGAGCGAATTATAATCAAGCTTAGTGCTCGCGACCAAACAAAATGAATTAATCTAGTGGTGGTTAGGATGCGCCGTCCTGACGAACGATACCTAAACTAGCTTAGGCCCCTTTTTTCAAAGTTTGCGCCTCCTCTTTTCTTCTTACGTTCGCCCACTGTCGAATAACCGCTCTGAGCAAGTGTGAAATAGTAGGTTGAGTTATGTAATCCTGGTTATACCGAATTTTTGCATACTTCTTAAGCATCTCAAAATCGGTAGAGGTTATGGTTGTAGACACTACTTTGTCTAATTTTTCTCCTATTGACAATCGAGGCATATCCAAATTTCTACATATCTATCTATTAGTCTTTTGCCCCGTTTGTATTAGTAAAGTTATATCTAAATATAACGCTCAGCCTTAGGGGTCGCATAGTGTAAAAAACATTTTAGGCTATGGACCGGATAGAACCGCTAGAAAGCGGATAGGAGTTAAAATAGTTTATAAGACCGTAAGTCGTATCATTCTCCATAACGATTTCTGGTTTACAGACAGAAATTTGACTGTGCCTGATATCAAATTAGCTGAATCCATTACTCATTTTGAATATATGTATGTATTGTCTTTTATTTGGTGCGAGTCCAATAGAAGCAATGGAAGATAAAGTTATTCCATATTTGGAGCATATGAAAGAACCTTGACTAGGAATAGGTTTGATTGTAAGCCTGACAAACAATCACACGTGGCATGACAAAACATTAAACTGTATACCTCATATTCATCCAATAGGAAGGCGATGTTATGATGCTAAATAAAACCACTGTCCGAGTGGAAGAATTGAGATTTTAGAAAAAAAATGTAAATAATGGACATCAATCGAGTCAGCCTCAATCTAAATTAAAACATAAAGATATTGGAAATGGCAGACGTTAGGTTAATGTTCTAAGCTATGCAATATTAGGCTAAATGTATCGAGAGGCAACTCCAAGTTATTGTACGAATCACATGCAAGTTCAACTAAATAGGTTAGAAAATGTATCCAGAAGGGGATTTACACAGGAGAAGGAACTAGAATTACTGAAGTAAACCATTATCTAATGGATTATAATTAAGCTTAGTCCATACAACAGAGTAATTGACCTAGAATGAATGAATTACTACAAATAATTTGATTTAACTCACATATGATATATAATAAATTGAACCGATCTTGTAATCTTTGTAATTATTAGCTATAATTAGTTGATTGCACATGCCAGAACTGTGTCTAAAGATTATTGAAATATGTAGCAACGATTGTACTCAGTTCTTATAGGGAGAGAAATCAAAGGGATCATGATACAAAAGCATACACTAGCTGTAGTTGCAGTCTTGGCAGCAATATTATCTGTCGGGACTGTTTCAATAGTTCTCAACTTAGCAAAAGTTCAAGCACAACAAGGACAATCTTTTTCAACAACACTCTCAGGTCAAGATGAAGTTCCACCCACAAAATCTAACGCAACTGGAACAGCAAAGTTTCAAGTAAACGAAAACAGCTCACAAGTCTCATATTGGGTTAATATCACGGGCATTAAGAAAATATCGCAAGCACACATTCATAATGGTACAACAGGACAAAACGGTGATGTTGTAGTAACATTATCCAAATCAAAGTCAGCAAAAGGAAGTGATACGCCACCAACAATAGGATTTTCTGGAAATATAACTAAAGACGATCTACAAGGTCCTTTAAAGGGTAAAGAAATCTCTGATTTAGTTGGCTTAATGAGTAATGGAAGTGCGTATGTTAATGCACACACAGATAAATATCCAAAAGGTGCAATACGCGGTCAGATAAGTTCAGGTGAAGGCGGAACCGCCAGTAACACAACTGCGTTGGGTAACCTGACTTCTTAAAGAAAGAAACTCCAAACCCTTTTTTATTTTTTCTGGTTGTTTTATATCTCGTAACTAATTGTAACTTTTCATTAGTAAAGTAATATATCTAATTAAGCCTATTATGTTAGATTGTATTAAATCATACTTAAGTTCATGTGTAAGGGAGCTTTGTCAGGTGACTGATGGGTTCTGCGTCCATCCCATTTCTCACGTCATATTTATTTACGACTCACAACCGATTACATCATTGAACGATGTTGGATCAAAATATAACGTGGAATGTCACCCAATGACTGCTGTCTTTAATAACGGTGTTACACTCTTAATATGTAGTATAAATTAATACCTGGCAGTCTCTTCGGGCCAAATAACCAGAATCTACATTGGGGGAATGGTTAATAACATGTTTGGTTAGGCTACTCCATGGAATTTGTTGAAGCCCTGGATGTAAAGGATCTGCCGCCTAATTCTCATAAGGTCGTATCCGTCAATGGTAGGGAAGTTTTGCTATTCAATGAAGATGGAGAAGTTAGCGCAATAGGTAACATTTGTTTGCACAAAGGAGGACCTCTAAACGAGGGTAGGATCGCAAGAAAGTATGAGGGCCGTTACTATGTTACATGTCCATGGCATGGTTGGGAATACAATATAGAGACAGGAGCTGCTCCGCCCGGTTTTTCTGACCAACAAGCGCTTTATGAAACTCTAATCAAAGATGGGAAGATTTTCGTCTCCTCTAAGCCAAGAGTACATCCTATAAAGGCAGAACATAAGGACAACCCACTACAGGATTTAGCGGAACTGCGCTATGAAACCTCTAGAACTTCTTTAAACATACTTGGCAACATACTTGGGAACCTCTAGAACTCGTACAAACACGAATCAAGACTTACCCAGGAAATCTACATCGGAAGACGCGTTGCGTGAAGCCATAGCTTATGGGAGAAAGAAATATGCCGCCAGCACTAATATTAAAACTAAGTGACCTAGAGTTTAGGCACTGCGAGGGATACTATAGCCGAAATGAGCAGGCCAGCACTTGGCCTTGTTCAATTTCTGAAATGGACAGTAACGATGGCATGAATGAAGTGTACAGAAAGATGATACTGTGGGCTGATATCCTAGTACTATCAACGCCGATAAGATGGGGAAACGCATCCTACCTGTACTATAAAATGGCTGAGCGTCTCAATTGTGTTCAAAATCAGATAACTCTGCAAGACAGGGTTCTCGTCAAGAATAAAGCGTCAACTGAAAGGAGACCCATGCTTGCATATCGCATCACCGCAACCAAAAATTTCGGAAGCCCCCTCAAAGATTAAAATCGACAACGAAGGTGCACCATAAAACGGAATCCCTAAACCATTAAGTTGAGTGAAAAACTTTTTGTTGCTTGCAGATAAAATTAGGGACCTTCAGAATATCTGTAAAATAGTTTCTAATCTAAAGTCACAAATCATAGAGAAGTTACCATACTATGGACATGATGCCCTTTTCTTAAAGAATAATGAAATTACGACTGGTTTATTAAACAATGTAACAGAAATTAAAATCCACTTAATTACCGGGGATCTCCTGTTCTTCCATAGCGAGCAAGGAAACTTTGTTGACACGATTCATGAAAACATATCTGAACAATTAAAAGATATTGTTACCAAGTACGGACTTAATATGCCAGAAATAAAAACTCGTTTAACAAATCTGCGTACTGAAGACTTATCTTACTACCTTGCATTTGCCAGAAAGGCTAACGGGAG
>DASWDL010000373.1:0-5654 GCA_036395315.1 Nitrososphaeraceae archaeon | reverse complement strand
TGGTATCGGAGGAATGGGAAAAGGTCAGAAGATGGTTGAATGGTTCTTCAAAAAGCTTCATATTAATTGGGTTACCAATGCGTGGATAGAAAAGGTTACTCAAACCGAGATACATCTAAAGGACGGAAAGATTATACCATTCAAGTATGCGATAATTATACCACCATTCAAAGGCGTTCGGGCCATTAGAGATTCTCCAGGTCTTGGAGACGAACGAGGATTCATCCCGGTCAATTCAAAATACCAGCACACGACCTACTCAAACATTTATGCCGCCGGTGTAGCGGTGGCAGTAAAACCTCCCGGTGTCACTCCTGTTCCTTGCGGGGTACCAAAGACAGGTTATATGTCAGAGGTTATGGCCAAAGTTGCGGCACATAACATAATTTACAACATTACTGATGAAAAGAAGATAGAAGAACTGCCATTTCCCAATATCCATGGACTGTGTATCATGGATGCAGGTAAACAAGGTGTAATAATGATGTCCGACCACATATTTGCGCCGCGAAAGTACCAGTTTCTTATTCCTGGACCATGGTCTCACTGGGCAAAGATAATTTTTTAGAAATATTATATGTGGAAATTAAAGAAAGGACTGACCTACCTGCCATGAAACTATAATTGAGAAAATCGATGATTGTGATTTTCGGGAATAGAAGTTTCATTAATTGCCATTGGTGGCGCTGCAGTACTTCTTGCAATTACCAGGACGAGCGTAGAAAAGGTACTCCATGAAGTAGACTGGTCCACATTACTTTTCTTTGCTGGACTCTTCATTGTAATTGGCATATTTAGTGCGGCTGGCGGAATAAGGGTAGTACTGCTGCGGTACTTAATGTTACAGGGGGTGAACCATGGTCAGCATTTCTATCTACGATATGGCTATCTGCTATTGCAAGTGCTTTTGTAGATAATATCCCACTTACAGTAACTATGGTTCCACTCTTGCAATCTCTTACACATCATCCAAACATAGCCTCTCCTTTGGACATCTAGCTGCTAATCCATTGTGGTGGGCTCTTGCACTAGGCGCCAATTTAGGAGGTAACGGAACACTTATCGGCTCCAGCGCCGGCATTATAGCAGCTGGAATAAGCGCAAGGCTTGGCTACCCGATAACATTTAACAGATGGTTTAGAATTGGTTTCCCCTTCATGATTATCACTGTTGTTATAGGAATGGTCTCACTTATTCTCTTTACGCTATTGGCGAAACGGTAAGGCAGAATGTTTGGGCAAGTGTGAAAGCCGTAAGATTTTTACATCCTTATTTGGTCTAGATTTTGATTTCGCCCATCTTCTCATCTATTATACATGACTAATTATTGATTTTGCTAATTCCTGTGTTCGTCGTTTGGATATCCTTGATTTGGGGAGTCTAAGCCCACTCAGTTTATTGTTGCGTCGACTTTAATTGCATGAGTCATACTATACATAGCTGGACATCTTTCTTCAGCCAACTTCAGCAATCGACGTAACTCAGACTTGTCAGAATCTGCGCTTTCCGAATCTATCCTAAAAATGATTCCCTCTGTAATGGGTTCATCAGCCACATCAAAAGTTTTTGCAAAGTTAATATCGCATTCTACGCTAGCATTTAGTCTAGTCAATTTTACTCCATGACTAGCCGCCACAGTTGCAAATGTCGCAATAAAGCACGAGGCTATACCTGCCACGCAATATGCCATTGGTCCTAATCTATTTCCATTTCCACCAAGAAAGGAGGGTGAATCTATTTCTATAACTTGTTTACCTTTTTCGAAAGAAAATTCAGTCCTGAACTGGTAACCACTAGACGGATTGAGATTCCATTCGCCTTGCAACTTGACAGGCTTCCGAAGGGTGGATTTATCTTTTCTTCCGTTAGATGTTGTTTGCGATATCTTGTCCAAATCAACATTGTTTACTATTTGCATTATATTCATTTAAAGAAATTAAAGTAGTTAAATGATTACACCGTAAGTCTAAGAGGAAGTGTTTAGGAATGCAGACACTTCCACAAGGAGTATAAATTTAACATGTTTCGATGTATTAAGGGACAGGCCTACACCATAATTCGCTGCAGTACTTGGGGTTTTTTCTGAACGCTTTACTAACGGGTTTTACACAAATCACTACGTATCGTTGGGCTGAGTAGACTTGGTGTCGTCGTTGATTTTTGGTGCTGCCGCTTCTAGCTGATTCGCCAAGGGATATGATTGTTCTTATGAAATTTGCCATAATTTTTCTCAGAATTATGGTATACAAAACTTAAAGTCGTTGAAGCCGTCCAGAGGCTATTGAGAATAGAAAGCAGACCAGTAAAAATGATTGCGTTTTTGTCACTATTCTTTTCGCTTATATCATTAATAGGATATTTTTCAGACCAGCTGTTTGGCAACGAGCCATTTCATACGTTGATTTCCGCTATAGCCCTTGAACAGAATTCAAATCAGAGCGAACCCTTAGTTAATCAAGGCAATGAGCAAGACAGTAATGAAAACAGCCAGAATCAATCTCCTGACACCGACAATCAAGGTAACTCCGGTCTTGCAAGTGAAGATAAACCAGAAACTGACTCAAAAAAAGACCCCAACCAACTCAAGGCAATTTTAGTTGGAAACACAGGAAAGAGACATGACCTAATTCTATTTAGATACACAACTGGCGAGGGTAGCGTTTCTCCATCTGGCGCCACTTACCCAAAGAAACCTAGAATTACGTTTCACAGCGGTGACAAGGTGAACCTGCTATCGGGAAATCAATATTTCAAGGTTGTGGTCTATTCTATGTCACTTGATTCGCAGAATGGAAATGGTAACAATAATAAGAATAGTAAAGAAACTATCTACCTACAGAAGAAGGGAAGTAAATTTGTAATTCCCGATGTTATCTCTGGCACATTTCATCTCTATATAAAGGCAGAATATACTCCCAGTGATGATGATACGGCGTACTTTGTAGATACAGTAAAAATAGAAAATGGAGAAAAGCAGTCACAATCAAATAGCAAGAGTATTGGCAAGGTTGGAAATGCAGTAGCAGAAGTTAAATCTAAAAAAGTAGCTCAGCAACATCGGATGCAATTAAATATATCTGTGCAAACGACTTCTTTCAATCAAACCGTGCCTTCAGATTTAGTTTTTAAGGTTATCGCTAATAATAATAAGTCCCAATATGGAAATGCAAAAGCCAATGTTCTATATGTTCCTGTACTATCCCAATCAACTTCGCGGAATATTACACTTGTTGCAACCAGCCTTAACCAAACACATCCCGAGAACAAAATAATTAAGGCCACAAATACACTCACTCAACCGATTACACTTCAAGATAACAAGACCATAGAAGCCGTACACCTTAATCAGACTAAGCCTGACGATATGATATTGCAGCTTAATGCATCGAATCTAACAATGGTTCAGATACCCGTAACATTACAATTCATTCCGGTTAATCAGTCTCTTTACAAAATCGAATTTCTTTCCGCCAATCAAACAGTAACAGGTTAACTGAATTCGAGAGACAATTTAACAAAGACTAGACTTGTCTGGAGCCGGCTTGAAGCCCAAAGGTGTTGCTTACCGGTGAGCAGGTATCTTTCATTCTGGATTTCTCTGACGCAATGACTAGCAAAAGGGATCATCTTTTATCATACGATTTTGTCCTCCCTCAAACGGAAGGGAACTATTGCGAAAAACAGGTTTGTCACATGTGGGTTCTGATATTTAGAAATTTATATTCTCAAAAGAAGGACCAATAAATATTAGAACCGAAAATGTCGGAGATAAAGGGTTTCATTCACGGTTATAAGTCAGGAAAATGTTCTATTCCAATATTAGGATATAAGTAATTACAGATGACTCTCTTTGTTTGTTTACAAGACTTCTTTTGTACGCTACTTATACTTTGTTTAGTATCAAACGCTGAATACAAAGTATATATACAATGAAGTTAGGAATGTTCGTAGTTCTGTCGCTCTCGATTGCAGCTATAATAACAGGAATAGCAACCTCGAGTCTAGTATCACATGTGTTCGCTGGCGGATATCATCACAACCATGGTGATAAGAAATGCAAAGACAATGGAGACAACAACTGTAATGACAAACACAACACGCAAAAGATAAAGACCAAGAATGAATGTGAAATTGAGAATATCAACAAGGACCATAGCAAGGATAACGAAAATGTAAATGGACTTGCTTGCGTGTCACAGAATGCTAACGTGAAGGACTCGTTATTTGTAAACTCTGATGTCTTCGGCAACTCACTCACTGATGGAGTTGGGTGCAGTCCATAGGACCCTCGAGGATGTTAGTTATAGCAGTAAGTACTGACTAAAGGTATTTTTTTCCTTTTTTCCTTCGTACGCATAGGTAATCAGAATTAGAATCAGTCTCCGGATTCTCAGGATGAATATATTGCCTTGAAATATCGATGGGATAATTTGCATGCGAGCTGTCATAGATGGAATAACTTTTGTTGTAATAGTTGAATATCTTTATTACTCTTGGACTAGAATTATGTATTGGATGGCAAGAGACCCTGTTTGTAGTATGCATGTGGAAGAAAATACGCCATTTGTTTCAGAATATCAAGGCAACAAGTACTATCTGTGCTCAGAGGGATGTAAAAAGTCCTTTGACAGGGAACCAAAGAAATATGCTGACACCGCAAAGGGATTTTCTGAAAAATATAGAGAACACAGTAAGAAGTGGTGATACCATAATTGGTCAGATTAGCCTGTTTCATGATACTCCAATGAGTCTCAAGAATGCTGATGCGCCTATGACGTCAGTTTCCAGTAAATCCACCTTAATTATCCTCGGTACATATTGTGCTTGCTAAAAAAAGTCTTAATATACTTATGACGATTTGTATCCAAATTCCCATAATCCGCGTGTAAAGCAAACCAAAAAATGGGTAAGGTGAAGCTAATCGAAACAGAATTGTCAAACAGAACAAGACCCTCCGTGTTGGTCATTGGCGGAAGCTTTGCTGGCTTAACGGCAGCGTTTGAAATTAAGAGAAAATTAAAAGATAAAGTCAACGTTCGTGTGATAGCCAGACAGGAGGAGTTTGTTTTTATTCCTTCATTAATTTGGCTGGTCCCGGGCTGGCGCCGCAAGGAACAAATTATTTTTGACCTCAAAGCTGCTTTAGAATCGAAAAATATAGAATTTATCATGGCCCGTGTGGACCAGATAAACCCAGAAGAAAATAAAGTCTCTACAACCTCGGGGGACTTCAGCTATGACTACCTTGTTATTGGTACAGGACCACACTTTGATTGGGATGAAGTGCCTGGTATGGGGCCTGATAAAGGCTACACCGACTCTATATGTTCTCTACCACACGCGGTAGAGGCAAGTATATCTTGGAGGGATTTTCTCAAAGACCCAGGACCTGTCGTATTGGGCTCAACTCAATACGCCAGCTGTTTTGGAGCTGAATATGAAATTGCATTCAATATAGATAGAGCTCTCCGTGAGGCTAATATTCGTGACAAGGTACCGGTAACTTTTATCACATCAGAACCCTTCCTGGGTCACTTTGGTATCGGAGGAATGGGAAAAGGTCAGAAGATGGTTGAATGGTTCTTCAAAAAGCTTCATATTAATTGGGTTACCAATGCGTGGATAGAAAAGGTTACTCAAACCGAGATACATCT
>DASWDL010000372.1:0-2962 GCA_036395315.1 Nitrososphaeraceae archaeon | reverse complement strand
GGGAAGACTCTACATAGACACGCTTCAAATATGCCAATGGTTCACTTTTTCAATACTTTGGGAATGAACATAATTGGCGATTGTTTTATTTTAGACACTGGAACCAAGTATTGTTCAAACAACAAAATGAAGTTAACGTTCTATTTGAATGGGCAACAGGTAATATCGATAAATAATTATGTTGTAAAAAACGGGGATGAGCTCCTAGTTCTTTATGGTAACGATTCACTCCCAAAGATAAGGGACAGACTTGTCATGCTTAATCAGGCAATTAAACCACTATTCCCTAAGTAGAATTTTTCAAATTCCACTCGATCAAATATTGTGGATAAGTTAATAGGTTGGTTTAACTGCATAAGATCCATGGCAGCGACGATGTTGGTTTTTTATAGATTTAGGTCCATGTCTAGCGAAGAGAAAGAAAAGGCGAACAAGGAATGGCATGATCTGAAAAACAGTCTTCCTCCTGGTATCGAGCTCCTCGGGGAATATGATCATGCCTGGGGAACTGAATATAATGGTTTCTTGTTGTTTGAGACTGAAACCAGTGACATGTTTTTGGATTGGTGGGCCAATTTCAAGGACAAAGTAAGATGGTATGTGGACCAGACCCACACGATAGTTGCTAGAAGAAGATAAACTATTTTTGGTTAATTTTTAATTTAAGCATTCTTCTTTTATAAGAAATTGAAGGAAATTTTCACAAAGATTCACGGACAGAAGATAAGATATATCGCATCATCTTCTTCCGATGATCAATTCGCCATACTTTTTATTCACGGTTTAGGATCTTCGGCGGACAGATGGATGGACTTGCCAGAAGCACTCTCATCATATTTCTGGACATGTGCGTTAGATCTTATGGGTTTTGGAAAGAGCGATAAACCCCAGAATTTTGGATATGATATAGCTGCATTCGTTGAACTCATCCGCGAATTCATGCATGTGGTGGGCATAGATAAAAAAAAGATTATTCTTGTTGGACACTCTCTAGGCGGGTATATTGCGTGCGAATTTGTTATAAAATATCCGTTCTTGATGCATCGACTAATATTGGTGGATTCCTCAGGGACACTACAGAGTCCCACGCCACTGCTTAAAGAATACCTAGATCTTGCTATGAACCCCACTCCTGATAAAGCGATGTCCGTATTCCGAAAGATGGCAGTAAATCCCATATTTGCCTCCCCTTTTATCGCTGAAATATTCATAAGGTATATTTCCAATGCAGAAGCAAAAAATGCATTCAAGCTTACTCTAGAAAATAGCGCAAATACGCAAATTGGTCTTGAAAGACTTCAAAAGATAAGAGTTCCAACACTAATCATTTGGGGTTCTGAAGACAAAGTAATTCCAATTCAGCATGCCTTGATATTTCACAGACAAATACTTGGGTCTCAACTTCAAAAAATTATGAATACTGGTCATGCACCATACGTTGAAAAGCCGTCAGTTGTATTTGATCTAATTAAGAAATTTTTGACTAGGGACTAATATGACTGGATAGCCTATGACTATTATGGATGACGAAGTTGTTATCGCTGGTTAAAATACCAATGGTAGAAACTTTTCTTGACGATTACAAAGACTAAAAAGTGTGATAGTTCAAGCCATATTTTGGTTCCTTCGTCCAGAATTCATTGTATTTTTTTCGATTTTCGATATTTAGCTGCGTTTTGTTATAGCACTTACATATAAAAAAGTTCTGCGCACCAAATAAAATGGCAATGCTATCAATGCCGTAACAATTGAAGTGCCCAGCATGTAAGTTCCTGCAAGATTGTGGCTACTTATAGTGTATGGAAGATAGATCCTTTTATGGGTAATAGCCAAAATCAAGCCTGACAATACCATCATCCCTACTGATGAAATGAGAAGGTACAAAGGAAAAGACTCACCAAGCTGTCTAGAGCTTAGGAAAAATAAAGCTCCTACTATGACAAAGGATAAATGTTGTATTATATGGATATTTTCATTAAATAATGAAATGTCAAAAATGAATGGAACGTGCCAAACAAATACTAATGTAATTGCAGCCACCAATGGTATGATGACGTTTCTAGTTGTAGTAAAGATTGTCCTGATTACTCCCTTCCAGCAAGTAATTAAGATGTTCAGTCTTCTTGTCTGTCCTGTCTCAATATTAATGGTACCAGAGATTTTTTTTGTTCGCTTGAAGATGTTTCTGAAGACTGTACTTTTGGAAATACCTCCGTCCTCAAGCATCCAGTACCATTGCCCAGCTGTTACTTTGACTGTATGAACTTCTTGTGCTTGATGCAATGCAGAGTTAAATGCAACAGGTGGGGTCCAAGGATACCCCAAAAACCAGAACCAGATTAACAAGGCTCCGACGAAGATTGCCCAATATCGCTCGGCATGATATTTGTTAAGTTCGTACTTCAATTTGTCAATGCCTTTGAAAGTTACATGAGTAAATTTAGTAGAGAGGAATACATAAACGAAGAATGCCGTTGCTATAACAATTGCCGAGGTGATCAGCAATGTTAGCCACGGAATTCCATATCATTGGTCTGCCGCAAGCTCTACACCCGCCGTAACAGGAGCCCTCCCGCCTTAACCTTGTCAATGAACATTGTAAAATCGATTCCTTTGTGAAGTTTTAATATAAAAGAGTTTTTCAAAATATCTTGTTCGTCATACGTTATCCGGTAATTTGGAGAATAGTGAAGAAATATTATCACGCCAGCTTTGCTATGCACTTAAAGTCAGCATACTTAATTATAACAAAATAAACTATATGGATTCCACGCTTGTTATCCCTAGCATTTTTTCCGATTGTTTAATAATACAAACTTATTTTAGAAACTCGCAGCCCCGAGGGATATAAAATCAAGATAAACTCTGCTAAAGATTTTTTACATTTAACCGCGGGTTCTTAGACCTAATTTGATGCCGTGGTAGCCTGGCCGCCAACGTCGGGTAGACCATGGATAAGGAT
>DASWDL010000371.1:0-3021 GCA_036395315.1 Nitrososphaeraceae archaeon | reverse complement strand
TGGGCAGTCAGTTTTTGAGAAAGTGGACCGAATTATCTGGCATCGCTAACCTAGCCAGATCTTAATTGAAAACGCCTTATCTTTATCAATTGAATCCTTCCAAAATTAGCTTTCCCCTTCTACATTGTCCCTAAACCATGTCGCGTCACAATTTTATTACTTGCTTTGCAGCACTCTTTAACCTATTCATTAGAGCTAACCCTAAGTTTGTGTACTCCATTCCCTCTGCGATTATTACATCGATCTTATTATAGTCAGCACAACGGAAGATGTCGTACAGATTTCTACCGAAAGTTTCAAAATCAGATCCTACAAACTTTATCAAATCTGCAGAATAGTTATGATTATGACTTCTACACACTATGCAAACTTTCTTGCATTCAAATTTTTTTATTTGTTTTGAAAGCTCATCGATCTTATTTCTAACCTTTGACTTGGGGCCCTCGACTATTATCAAATCGGCCTTTGGCGAGTAATGCTTGTATCGCATGCCTGGAGCCTTGTGAGTCCCATTATCATGAAAGGATCTGTCTCCTGGGAAATATACTGAAGGGTGTATAGATACTTTGCCCACGGCCCTCCTAATTTTTTCGTAAGTCAGCCCACCGGCTCTTAATAATACAGGTACAGGTGAGGTCATATCAATTATGCTGGACTCTAAGCCTATATCACTTCTTCCTCCGTCGAGTATCAAATCCACTTTACCATGTAGATCTTCCAAGACATGGCTGGCTCTAGTAGGGCTTGGTCTACCTGAGGTATTCGCTGAGGGGGCAGCGATTGGCACTCCTGCAGCTCTAATGAGAGATAGTGATATTTTATTATTGGGGATTCTCACAGCAACTGTATCCAGACCACCAGTGGATATTTTGGGTACTTTTTTTGACTTTCTCAGAACCATAGTTAACGGTCCGGGCCAAAATTTTTTGGCAATTTTTAACTCTCTTTCACTGACACCTTCAGTAATGATATTCAAGTCATTTATTTTTCCTATGTGCATTATCAATGGATTATCGGCTGGCCTTCCCTTTGCGGAAAAAATTCCTTTTACAGCAGCTGGATTTAATCCATTTGCACCAAGACCATAAACTGTCTCCGTCGGAAACGCAACCAATCCACCATTTAATATTATGTTAGCCGCTAATTCCACCTTGGCTCTTTCTGGATTTTTGGAATTTATCTTGACTAATGACGTATGCACCATTAAGCTTGTTAATTATAGTGTTTAGAGGTAATATTCACAAGTATATGAATATTGCCTGCTTACCTCAATTCATCGACTATCTATGAAGACATAATGCAATTTCATTGTTACCCTGCATAGTATTTATCATTAGGTTGTAGTAGTGAAGAAATACTCTCCCTTTCTCTGTAGCCCTATAAATTATGACTCCATCATCTATTGCTTGTTCGACAAATCCCATTTTCAAGAGTTGTCGTAAATATCTATTTATCTGTTCAAAGCTTAAGTTTCCCTTGTACATTATGTGGGTTTTCTTGATACCTGATGTGCATAGGTCCACTACATCGGCTATAATCTCCAGCTTACCTCTATTATTCTCAGTGTTTATTTCATGTTTGTTCATCTAGTCCTCTTGATGGAATGTGTATAAGTTAAGGAGGATCCTGAAACGGGCGAAGAAACGGTCGTTCCACTGCTCTCCATATAGGCACTATATATTCGTCTTTTATTCCCAATTGGATTTCGATCCATTTTCTTGCTTCGATTCTTCATCATCTCTTCTTCCATAAGCCCGAAAGAAGAATCCGCTTAAAACAAGAGCAGCTGTAAGTCCACCGGCTGTTATGCCTTTTATTAACGGAATATGTAATAAGGCAGCGATAGCAGTGGAGATTGTTATTCCAATCACAGCGAGGGGCAGCCATATACGAATGAATTCATTAATTCTCTTCATGGATGTTCTTAATTTATTTACCCTGAGCTTTACAAGAACCTTTTCCTGACGTAGCGGGTCTATGGAGTTGAAAGATTTGTCATAACTTCAAGCTTCCTGCGGATAAGAACGTTAGTTCCGATCTACAAATAATTGCCTTTATAGTTCTATGACCTAGTTATCCATAAGAGCACTGCAAGACCACAAAGTTGTGCCATATTGATCGCGAAGAGGTATGGAGCGGCAGCATCTACAATGCTTTTAATGGATGGGCCAGCAGTATACAGGTTTGACCAGAAGACCACAATCACTACATTTTGTATTATGAAAAGAAAGGCAACGATAACAAGTCCTGTTGTAAAGTACGACCTTATTATGCGGAGATTTTGGACATAAGTTGCTACAATGGCTCCGAGCAATGCTATGTTTATAAAAGCTGCTGCGCCAGCGGCAAGCATAAAATCCATTATCTTAAATTTAATCCGGACATTCCTAATTTACTTTTACCCAGATCTCCTCACAAACGGTTCAATAGTAGATCAGTAATCCAATTGATAATTAATCCAGCTGGAAATATGGCCACAAATTTCCTGGTGCTCAATTTAAAAGATTTACGGAACAATCGCATGCGATTTATTCAACAGATATAAATTAGAGGTCAATTTTATAAGAGAAATTTTATCAAACTAATTTTTTATTTGGATATCTAATTACACTATATTAAATTTATTTATTTTCTTTTCATTGATTTCACATATTTTACCAAAACACTGGAAAAAAATGAATATTTTTATATCACGGTAAATTGTTCAAATATGTGTTAGAGAAGAATAATCTTAAGACTTATCTTGTCGTCTCACTTATTATTTCCCTTGCTTTTCCCGTTGCAATAAGAACAAATCCTTATGCAACCGCGCAGACGAGCCCTATGTCGGTTCATCAGTATGATAAACTTAAGAATTGTACGCCCAACCTTAGCAAACATCCAAACTCCATCGAGTATTTAACTAATTTTAATTGCGGCCATATCTCTGAAGGTAACGGCACGACACTAAGAGATTTTACTCTAATAATTGAAGAAAATCAAAAAATCCCTGTATCTAACGAGGGCCATATATTCAACGGC
>DASWDL010000370.1:0-5073 GCA_036395315.1 Nitrososphaeraceae archaeon | reverse complement strand
AGATATATTGTGAATACCAAACTGAAGTATGATAACTGCGGTCATTACTAAAACTAATAGTCTCAGCTTTTAGTAATAAAGTAGTTCAGCTCCTTATCATTGTCCTGAAATTAGTGGAGCCAACAGTAATTAATTCGTACTAAATCCGATGCCATCAGAGAACATGATATAGATTTTAAATAATATTTCATTGATCCCATCTACTAAATGGGACCAAGCAGATATGAATCCTTCAAAGTATTACACAATATCGTGCGAAGCTGCATTCGCTATGTAAATTGATTCCAAATTCAGGTAAAAATCTTTGATGATTTCAAAGACACGTATAGAAGGCTTACTAGTTATTCTATCATTTTAAAAATGCTTGTCCATATAATAAATTACTATAGTTGAGTATGATGACTATGATGATAAAGACCCTGTTTCCTGTTGTACGAAATGTTTGGAATATGGCTTTCAAGTACCTTTGAAGAATAGGATTTGTCCCATACGTCAACCAATTCCACCAGATCATGAAAATTGGTTACATTGTCATCAATGTGGTGAAACATTTCCTATTTATGAAAAGAAACAAGAAGCCTCTATCAAAGACTTTTGAAACTATTGACAACCCTTTTGATATTGCCAAGAATGTTGTCTTGAGCATTGATTCTAGACAGGCAAGAATTAGAAATAAAAAGAGGAAAGAGAGGCTAGGCGATATTAGTGATGAAGGTTTGAAAAGAGAACGGACAAGTGGTCGAACACGCCTAATTTTTTATTCAGAATCATAATGCAGTTTAAGAACTAAAAAAAGTCCATACCAAATTTTCTCTTCTTCTGTTCGATTGTTTCAAGCTAGTTCTATGAATCGACATCCAAATAGTATCATAACTGGATTGGATGCGGCCCTAATGCTACATAACTTATAAGACATTTGTGAGAATCTATATCAGGAGAGTACTATATCCATGTCATTATCCACAATTATGTTATCTATCATACTAGCGGGAATCGTTTTAGTCATATCAGCTACGGGTCTTGAGAATGCTAGTAGCGTCGGAGCTAAAGCGCAAAATCTTGGGCCACAAGCAAAGACCCATGAATACACTCTAGTGGCAGAGGAGACAACATTAGAAATAGCTCCAAATCTTCGTGTCGATGCTTGGACATACAATGGCACCATTCCTGGGCCGACGTTGACTGCTACGGAAGGTGATAGAGTGATAGTTCATTTTATTAACAAAACGCCACTGCCACATACGGTACATTTTCATGGAGACCATCCGAGCACACAAGATGGTGTCTTTGAGCAGGTGGTAGCAAATGGAACATACACTTATGATTTTATTGCCACTCCAGCTGGAGCACTGATGTATCACTGTCATGTATCGCCAGTAATGCAGCACGTAAGAATGGGTCTGTACGGTGCATTCATTGTATATCCAAAAAGTCCTTTGCCTCCAGCAAGAGAATATGTCATTGTCAGTGGAGAATATGATACTCAAAATCAACTAAATCCAATACCAGAATATTATATGTTCAACGGCTATGCTGAAGGTTATATGAAGAGCCCCCTTCCTGCAAGAGCGAACGAGACTGTTAGAATTTACTTCATAAACTTGGGACTTTCTGCTTCATTCGGCATGCATATCCATGGAACTTTGTTTAAAGCGTATCCTTCAGGTATCTGGCAGAACCCTCCATTGAAAATACAGTCGTGGGAATTAGGATCAGGGAACGCAGCTATACTGGAGGCCAAATGGCCTTGGTCAGGTAAATATGTATTCCATTCCCATGGCATTCCAGAAGAGAGGGGGGCAATGGGATACTTCAATGTGACAAACTCCCCTGTAAATGCAATAGATGGGAAGGATATAGCTATTACAAAAACAATAAACATGGTGGACTGGCAGCAGAATTTGACAAGGGCGTTCCAGAAGTCAAATCCAAATGCAACTGTAACTACTTTGTCCATTCATCCTAGTAGTAACGATCATGGAGTGACAAGTGAAACGGAACATCAAGAGCGCTCTTCTAAAGTGTCCACTTCTAATAATACAAGGACAAATGAGGTCCTCATAATGAAGGGAGCAGCTACACTTGGCAATCAATCGTACTCACCAAATCCGATTAGCATTCAAGTTGGAAATACAGTTAAATGGAATAACATCGACAATACTATGCATACTGTCACATCTGGTGTTCCTAACACTATCAGCGCAGGAGAATTATTTGATTCAGGGTTAACAGCGCTTATAATGCCATCTAAGACATATTCGCATAAATTTATGAATCCTGGGGAATTTTCGTACTTTTGCAGGGTGCATCCAACCATGGTAGGAAAGGTAACTGTCCTTCCCTAAATACTACCTAGATTTTAAGAAAATAATAGAAGTACTTTTTTCTAGGTGCCCAATCCTTGTTCTAACTGTTCTAACTGTTTGTCTACACCACTTGACTCTACCTATCTTACATACCGTCTCCAATAGTGAAACTACTAGAGGTACTGATTCGTGACAGGGAAGATATTAAATATGTATTACTTGCGACTGTTGTAAGCTTGATGATAGCTGGAGCAATAGCACCACTAGGAGAGCACTTGTAGTTTATTGCTCGCCATTACGTTGATCTTTTGAAAACTAATATTTTCGATCTGTTACTGATAGCATTATTCAATTCTAGCCAAATTTTATCTAATAGCGCCTCCGATTCCGAATCTGCCGTACCAGACTGGGGTGCTCCAAAAACGCCGAATAAAGGAATCGTTGTTTGACATATCGTGAATACACATGTCTTAAACTGGGCCTTTCCTAGTCTTTAATTACAACTGTTACTCATTTGTATGTATGGGACAACTAAAAAGACTCGAGATAATAATCCCGCACAGGTGGCTGAGCGAGATTGATGATGTGCTCAAGGACATGCAAATAGGAGGAATGAGCGCAACTCAGATTGAGGGGAGGGGCAAGGTGAAACCTCTGCCTGTTACAGTTCAAAGAGGTACCAGAACTGCAACACCAGAATTCATACCAAGAACAAAAGTAGAAGTGATAGTCAGGGACGACATGGTGGAAGAGCTAACAAAAGAGATCCTTGAAAGATTTGGAGGAGATCCGAATCTAGGCGGTAAGATATTCATTTCAGATGTAGTAGGCGCGATAGATTTCGTGACCAAGAAAAAAGACGAGGAAGCGATATGAGGACATCCGACATCATTCGGGCTTCTTTAGAACCTCTCCAATCGGTCTAAAATAGTGTTCATATTTGGCTCATCACACCAGCTGCTCCAACTGGACTCGGGTAGAATTCCACATGGTTCCAACCGAAGCCAAAATCAAATTAACTAGATGAATTCACTGATTGGACTAAGAATCCACAAGTTTGCCTATTTATATTGATGGCAACATTTCTTTTATTTTGTGAATGTTCCAGTTATAGGCTTATTGTCAAAATGATCGACTACATTCATCTGATCTGAAGTTATGCCTTCAAGCGGCTCAAGTGAAATACTAATTGTCTCATTTTGAAAATTCCTTATGGTAACAGGGATGGCAAAAACTGGACCTAAATTCATGCTTACAGATAGTGTTCCTTTATACACAGTCGAATTTTTTTCAATAGACATGTTTGTTAACGTAAAATGAGATACTTTATGTTTGTGAGGAGAAGATCCATTTGCCATTACCATGTCTATAACAGCTGTAAATTTTCCCGGATTCGTGTCATTAAATTTGGTATTATTGAATAGGTTACTTTTCCAATGACCTGAAAGTATCCAAATTGTATTTCTGTCCGCATCTTTCAAACTGCTATTTATTTTTCCGGTGGTTAACATCCTGTCTTTTAAGTCTTCAATTTGGGCATACACGATGGTATTGAAAACATAGACTGTCATCGAATAAGTAATAAAGATGACAAGCACACTCATCATTATTTTATTATCAAGAGAAGCTTTTTTTGAGAAAATGGTATGAAGTTCCACAAGATTCCCTGCATTAAGAATGATAAAAAGGTAATGAAACAGATTGGGTCCAATTGCATATTGTGTAGCAGGCATAGCATCTTGTTTCATCGCGACCTTTGTAACAGTTGCAGCTGGCCAGGGCATAAGGCTCACCAAGCTAACTGCAAATGTAGAATGCAAAATTAACTTTGCAAAGACTTTTGATGTAGCGAATAGCCCATTACTGAGGGCATAACCTGTAGGATAGACGCAGTTAGCGATAATGTGGGTAAATCTGAGTTACAACAATTGGTAAATATGGCCGAAGAAAGGTGTCCAGCTAAATGCAGTAAGTCTCAGCCAATTAATATTGAAGCAACCATAAACTGAATTAGCAGCAATGTACTATTCACGATAATTATAACTTCGAATCAAGATTACAAGATTACACGCTTTCAGCAATTATGATGGGCTCCAGCTTAGGAAATTGTTGAAGGATGACGTGGATCTGCATCAGAAGATATTTGCTCATTGGGAACAGATGACTTACTTTCTGTTTGATTACTCTTTATGGTATCTAAAATGTATAGGCCAAGCTCTGTCAATTTTACTTTGCTGTTTAGAAAGTGGTAATAGTAATCTCCGATTAGGGGAATTCCGAGTGCAGTTTCTTCACTGCTCACGCGCTTTGTTGCTTTGTCATAAGCAATCACTCCATTTGCCATTGAGAAATTAATGTCCTTGAGAGTCAAACCGTATTCCAATAGTTCTAGTAGTGAAAGGCTTGTTATGTCAAGAATGGTTACAATTCTAACTATTATCGGTTTGCTCATCAGTTCGCTCAGGGTAGCCCTATCTATTGGTATCTTATCGCTCATAATAGACAATTATTAAAACTAGTTATTATTTTATCAATTTTATCGTAAGCAGAAAATCTCTGATTAGGTCAAGGCAAGTAGGTCAGTCCCCTTTTCAATTTCCACATATAATACTTTTCAAAGATTACCTTTGCCCAATGAGACCAGGGTCCAGGGATAAGTAGTTCGTATTTTCGTGGAGCAAATATATGATCTGATACCATGACTACACCTTGTTTACCTGCATCCATAATACATAGGCCCCGGATATTTGGAAATGGTAGCTCTTCT
>DASWDL010000369.1:0-3331 GCA_036395315.1 Nitrososphaeraceae archaeon | reverse complement strand
CAAATCATGATTGTTCCCGAGGTGTACCATTGTTTAACAATAAACCAAAATAGATAAGCAACTGCCGCTGTGCTTCTCGATCCAATCTGAAGAGATTTTTAGACCAAATCTAATGTTTAGACCAAATTATCTTGTCTACGTAATAAATCTGTGTCCTCGCCAAAATTAGATCAAAGTTTAACGATTAGTTAAAAATTAAAGGTGGTAAACTTCAATGTATCCTAGTTGGTCCCAAGAACCTTGACAGCAGCCATTCGGATTAGAGTTGGTAAAAAAAGTGGATTACGATGGCACATGCATTAGGGCAGCCCTCATATGTCTCTCATATTCTCCCTGCATATCTTTATGAGAATTCACCTAAGGCCGGCCTTTGCCCTAGAATCACCATAATTTGCTGCGGGCTTCCATCTCTTATAACTGAAAGTTCCACGGGTTGACCTACCTTTTTGCTTTCCAAGTAGAGTAGTAGGTCATGCTTGCTTCTTATATCGTTACCGTCTACTGATACTATCACGTCTCCACCAAGTAAAACTGATCGTCCTTCGTGAGGCAAACTAACAGGTCTATTCCCTCCAATTACTCCTGCCTTAAAAGCAGGGCCATTTTCATCCACATTTACTACTAGGAAACCTTTAGGTTCAAGAAGATTCAAAATTTTTGCAATAGAAGAAGTCATATCAACCCCTTCAAGTCCAAGCCACGGATGTCTATAAATGCCATTTGATATCAGGCTAGGAACTATCCTTTTCACAGTATCTGAAGGTATGAGAAAATTAATATTTTCTGCTTTCCCAGCCGATGTCAAGTCGCTCACTCCTATAACTTCACCATTTACATTCACCGCTGGTCCACCAGAATTGCCGTGATTGATTGCCGCGTCAGTTTGAATAAATTCAGGCTGGTCGAAATTAACGCCTAAGCTAGACATTCCAGTGAGAGGGTTCACCCCAGTACTTGCAATCCCAGACAGACCAGAGCGGCCAACAGCACTTACTACTCCTTTAGTTAACGTCCCTATCAATCCTTCAGCACTCCCAAAAATAGCTATATCTTCGCCAGGCTTTACCGCACTGGAGTTACCCAATCTTAATGGTATAAAATTTACTCCAGATGCATTTTCTAAGTGAAGTACTGCTAGATCGGAGAAGGGGTCTGCCCCAATAAATTTTGCGCCATAAACAGCCCCATCAGTAAATATGACATCGTAGCTCAGAGTACCTACGCTAGGCGGTTGCGCAACATGCTGATTCGTAACTACGTACCCGTTAGTATCATAAAGAAAACCAGAACCTAATCCCAACGGCCCAAGATTGCTATCGTACGTGTCGATCTGCACAACAGACTTCTCCAGAATTTTATATAAATCAGACAGAGAGTAACTACTCTGGTTTCCTTCCAGAGCGACACCAGAAGATTCAACTGATTCTACCGATCTCGGTAATCCAAAAATGAAAGCACAGAGAAAATAAAAAATAAATAAAATCAAAAAAGAAAATAAAAATAGCTTGCTTTGAATCATGATAATTCACGCTCCCTGGATTTAATAAGCATTTCTACAATTAAAACTGATTAGGCAAACAATGCTTAGAAATAGATATAATATAGATCCGGATATCTTCATCGTGGATCTCAGTGGCAGTAAAGCTCTTGTTATAACAGTAGGATCATTTCTAACGCTTTACGCATTACTAATATTCGGTTCTCCATTTTATTCTTACGCGCAACAACCAGTTAGTTACAACCAGTACAAAAATGAGACTTTCGGAATAGACATCCAGTATCCATCAGACTGGAGAGTGGATACTAAGAACTACAATGAAAATAGCACAAGATATACCACTGTAGTTGCTTTCTTCTCCGAGCTCAATAATTATAAAGATCCTTTCCAGGATTTCGTCGAAGTCATCTATGACAAGATACCATATAAACCGGATCTTACAGGGTATTTAGAGGAGGCAATAAAAAGCTACAAGGACCTTAAGAATTTTCATCTAGTCTCCTCTACTACAGGATTTTCCCTCGGTGGCTTACCAGCATATAAACTGACTTATACATACAGGGACGATTCAGTCTCCCCTGCCTTAGATGAGAAAGTTAACGTGGTAGGTACTTTAGTTGGAAATAATGCATTCTTCATACGATATTATGCACAAAAAAATAGCTATCCAAATTATCTTCCCGTTTTCAACAAGATGATTGAATCATTCAAGACTACTGGAGGCCTAAATCCCCAAGAGGCTTCTGGCCCGTCCAATCCCCAAGAGATTCAGAACACTCAAGAAAATCCTCTTCCTACTGAAAAAGGTAATTTAAAGGAATATCAAGGAGTGAGCTCTCCAGCGGGCCAGGGGTTGATGTTGTATGAAAATCAATTTTTCGGGATACAAAAGCTCACGTACCCCGAAGGATGGTCGGTAAACGAGAACGAAACTTCAATCCAGCTGACCTCACCCTCGAAAGGCATTTCACCAGCTACTGTCCGTATTACAACATACCTATCAGAGAATAGAACTTTAGAAGATTTTGCCGCGGATGATTACAATTATTACTCTTCAAATCCAAATTTATATGCAATTCTCGAGTCTAAGCACATAAAGCTTTTGGGGAATCAACCAGCCCATTTAGAAGTCGTCGGTTTTGTGGATAACCAATCAAGAGTTTTTAAAGATTTGACAATTCTTAGCGTAAAAAATAAACTTCTGTATGTTATAGACTATATAGCTTTAGATGAGCAATATCAAAGGTACCTTCCGATAGCTATCAATTTGATAAAGTCATTAGATTTGGGCACAAGTTCTGAGGTGCAAAATAATCAAAACATCTCAGAACCACCTGCTATCCTAAGTCCACTCTAGCTAGCAAATTTAACAATCGATCGAAAACTATAATCTGAAGTTCTTCGATTATTTCCGTATCATTTTTTACATTGGATTAAGTTATTCCAGGAATGATATACCATTTGTACAGGTTAGTAAAGGAATGGTGAATCCACATATTCGCATTCTGAACATGTATTTTGACTATAATTATGAATCATCTTTACCCTAGTTAATAACATATTGTCATAATAGCTACAAAAACGCTAGATTTTTTTAAGACATTAGCTTGAAGCGGTAGAGTAGGTAAATCACCCGGCTGGAGAAGGACATACAGCCAAAAACTTAATTTATCGGTAAATTAGTAAGTGGTTTGCGTTATAAAATGGAGTATAAGATAATTAAAGAACCCTTTGGACTTCTTGACGTCTCTTTAAAAAGAGGTGAAAAAATAATTGCTGAAGCAGGGGCAATGGTCTTCATGAATGGAAATATTCAAATTAAAACGAGGACTA
>DASWDL010000368.1:0-6291 GCA_036395315.1 Nitrososphaeraceae archaeon | reverse complement strand
CGAGCTACGTTATTTAGATACCAATTTTGATTATAAAATAAAATATTCTCTTAATACTGCAATAAGGAAACGCCAGTTGCCGATGAAATTCGAGACTTTGAAGACAAAAAATATTGAACTCTATAGGCTCATACGCGATAGTATGCAGATCAGTACTGAATCAACCACTAACAAACACAAAGAATAATGGTGTGCAGGAGTACAAGTGCCGGTGAAATCTTTTAGCATAGAGTCAATATACATTATATCTTCTCTAATCAGTACTAATACCAAAGTTCTTACAGTCGGGATACTGGGGCATCAAACCATCTCTATCGCCCTAAGTTGAATAAGTACTCCACTGGTATACCTTCTGGCGGTATTACAATGTTAGGAGGAAGGAACATAATTTCATCTGATCCTCCTATGACATACGTTTGGATACTAGACACTCAGAAATTCAAAAGGTGCCTACACGAGGAACACCTATCATACTGGAAAAGCATTTTACACTTTCCCGCTTTACATTCGTAGAGTACTCCACATGTGAGACATTGGTGTCGGCAAGAATTCTTCAAATTTTTGTCTAGTCTTAATCCGATTTGACTGTCCCTATATTTCAAACTGATTAGGAATTTTAGTAATAAAGTTCTTAATAATGTAGTTGTTAGTTCTTATTTACCTCTAATGGAAAAACTTTAGGAAATCCATGACCAGGTATAATAATTTATGTTGAGTAGGACTGCATTTTTCTTTCGTTAATGTCTTGTGCACATAGCGTGATTTCGTGATTTGGTCCAAGTATTATGCTCGAATCTGAGATATTCCTACCCCAATGTAAACGCACAAACAAAATATAGGTGCCCTAGAACTCAATATTAAACATACTTAATGTCAATACTTTTAGTGGGATCAAAGTTAAGATGAAGACTATGCGGGAAAAGTCTAGAAAATGGTTCTGCTGCTGTAAATATGTCAAATAGAAGCACTAGTTCATGAGAACGAGAATGTATTTATCGATCGCCTGACGCATATACACGTATAATTCTTTTTCTAATCCTTTGTTGCGATTAATGGCTGCCATGTCCACTGATATACCTTGAGTCAAGAATCAGCTTGGGCTGTTCTTAAGGGCATCTTATTGATTCCGGAATGGATAATCTGCGTATGTACTTTTTAGTTACTCAAGTGTGGAGAAATTTTCTCTGCCAGTACTCTTACAAGCTCACTTCTATTGGTTACGACAATTTCCGTAAAACCGACTATGACATACTTCCGGACTTTCCTTACTGCCTCCTCTACACTAGATATTAGAAGGCACATCTTGTTTCAAGTACCATCGCCAATAGCTCCAGGATCATGTACTTTACGTCGAAAATATTCTATTGCGAAGGAAAAGAGGAGACGGTTAATCATTCATTCATGAATTAATTTTGATATCGGGTGATTTGCAGAATAAATGGGGCTTTTTCCGTTTAACACATTTAGCAAATTTTTGGCCGCTACTTCAGCCATTTTAGTTCTGGTTAAAAGTGAAGCACTGCCAATATGAGGCAATAGTAATACATTCTTCATTTTAAGTAGAGGGTTCGCTGGTGAGGGTGGCTCTTTCTCGAAAACATCGAGTCCTGCGCCTGCAATCCATTTTTTTCTCAATGCTTCAATTAGATCTTGCTCACGAATTAGCGAGCCACGAGCCGTATTAATCAAAAAGGCAGTATTCTTCATGCTTCTGAAGATTGGTTTATCAATCATGTGATAACTTTCACTGTTCAAAGAAGAATGAAGAGAGAGAAAATCGCTATTCTGTATAATTTCATCCATACTAACAGGCTTGGCTCCAAGCTGATTCTCTATCGGAATATTCCGACCATGCACTTTCCGATATAAGATGTCCATATTGAAACCTTTGGCTCTTCTCGCTACGGCCGAACCAATCTTACCTAACCCGACGATCCCCAAAGTTTTATTATGGACATCTGATCCCAGCAGAAGGTTTGGGTCCCAACCATATTTCCACCGATTATGAATTACCAGCTCGTGTCCTTGAGCAATCAGTCGAGATACTCCAATAATTAATGCAAACGCAAGATCTGCTACTGTTTCTGTAAGAATATCTCCTGTAGTAGTTACATTAATTCCTTTTTTTGTTGCATACTCTACGTCTATATGATCAACTCCTGTACTGTATGAACTGATAACTCTGAGTGAAGGTCCTGCTGCATCGATAACGTCGGCATCTATTTTGTCAGATAACGTACATAGTATTGCATCTGTATTTCGCACCTCATTCACAATTTCATTCTTAGTGGGGGGTTTTATTTTACTATTTACTGAAACGTTGCAATGTTTTGATATCTTGGCTATTGCTGGATTTAGAATCTTTCTAGTTATGTACACATTCCATCTCTTCAATGCAATTATCTTTCCTAAATGTGCTCTTAAAGATGTTTTTCTCACTTCGACGTAGAATATAATTCAATTTAACCAAAAAATTTTGGAATAGGCTGCTTGTGACTCATTGATCCGATATATTCTAGTTTAATTCATATGCATGATTTGGTTTTCAATTCAAAATTAGCGTTCGTATTTGATATACCTCCGGAAACAAGTTGGATCATACCTGGAAATGTATCGTCAGTATCGTTAGTCAGTTTGAGGGCTTCTTTTGCGAGTGAAGTTGAATAGCTGTTAATAATACTCCTCATATAATGGCAATTATCCTAACCACTAAACCATGGAATAATCGAATGGAGGGAAGGGATTGGTAGCAAAACCCTCCATTCGTCTCTTGTCATGCCTACGGACTAGACAGTAACCCTTAAGCGATCAAAATTAGTATTAACGTTTACTTAACAAAGTTAATTTAAGTGATTGCACTCTTAGTATTACCTTCCTAATAAATTCTCTGCACCAAAATGAAATGATATACTCTGCTCCTTTAGTAACATAGATATTCGCAAAAACAACCTCCTTCAGGATTAATTTTTATCTGCTGGTCATTTCGTAAGTTGCTGATTGACTCAGTCCAAGTTGATACTGGAAGCTATAAACTATATTATGAATATGTGGCACTCTAATATAATAGCATACCCTCAGTCTATTCTGTCTCCCTTTGATATAGTAGTATTATATGCTATTATTCTCTCAGTTACAATTTGTGATAAGGTTCGTGATACGTTCGATCTGCAAAGCTCACTAAACTAACCCTACAGAGTAGGGTATTTGTAATCTTGATTTATGAACAAAACAATGAACGATAAATGAACGATAAATGAACGATAAATGAAATTAGGGAGCTATACTGCTACTCAGCCAAAACCTTAGCATTCTTCGTGTTTACCTTATTAATATTGAAAATAAGCTTAATTTTTTCACCGATGGGTTCCACAATATGTAATGGCCCGCAAATTGATATCTTAAGCGGGGTCATAAGCTTTTCCCGAGCGTGAGGCCATCAGTATTATTAATTATTCGCGCTAATATCCAAATGTGAATTGTATTGTATTGGAGGTATCAGATCAATTAATTTCTAATGCTCGACATAAGCTCGATGCTGCCTCCAAACCACAATACGTGCGTCATCGCAAGCCATCGTGACCCACGATCAATGTGAATCTTTCAAAAGATCTAAATAAACATTGAAATATTTCTATCAAAAGTTCTTTTGCTCGACCTTCCAATGCGTGGTCAAGTAGGATCGACATCAATAGAGTAGCTACTCAGTAATATTGCCGACTCAAATTTTTCCCGTATTTACCAGCAACCTTTAAGTCTCATGCCCGTAAATGCAGCACGAACGTATATGGAGCGGGAGCAAGGTAAAGAGGAAATTGAAAATATATGTTACAATTGTGGCAGAAGCAATTCTGAACATCCATCTACTGGAAGATTCGGCACTGTGGTTTTGGTTGGTCACGAATGTGCTTGGAACCCAGACGATGAATTCAAGGACTTTGTAATCAACACTTTACAGACTTCTGGCTACGATTTACATGATTTTGGACTAGAAAAGTAGTTACTGATTGATTAAGCTTGTAAGATTCCTTTCCAAGCAAGTTAGGCCTGCTCTTCTAATTCGGGGTTAAAATCAAAAGAATAATCTTAGTTCTTGAAATAGACCCGAACCTCTGGTGAGTACACGGAGATTTTTTTTCATACTCCTGTTCAAGATATGATCTGTAAAGTAATTGGGTTTGTTTACCAAGGAACCCTGATTCACAGTTATCTGGAAAATCATAATTTTAGAAAATCAAGGAAAAACTGATGAACTGTAACTCGGATGTCATTTTCCCTTTAATGGTTTGATAGAGGAAAGAATTTTCTCGACTGGGGGTAGAAACCGATCAAATTCATCCTGAGGCGCTGCATACCCCAAATGAAATACTGTATTGTTGACTTTACTCCCTACGTAGAGCTCTTTCATTTTTCCTGAATTGTCATAGCCGAAAGTATAAGAAACTGCAGGAATATTGTCAATTTTATACTTAGTATAGGTAGGCTCTTCGATCATATGGAAGGTGGGCAAGCCCTGACTATTTACAATCACCGATAAATTCTTTAGGCTTTCCAAAGTCAGGTTTTGATTTTTTTCTGAAGAAACCACACTAATGATCATTTGAATTAAATTCGGACCTGTAGACTTAGGTTCAATATTTAAGATTAAGGGAATATGGTCTCCTGGTTTGTTGGGCCCATTTGCATTCCAGTTTGAGGGATACTGCAAGGTATATTTCCCACTCGGATCGGTATAACTTGACAAACTCTGAGCGAAAACAAAGTTAATGATTAAAACCAATGTCAACGGGACCAAAATTAGAATTATTCCCACGGATACACGAAAATTACACAATTTATTATTCAAAGGTCCTCAGTTGTGATATATACTTCTTATGCATTAGATAAGAAGGATCTGTACCACTTAAATTAAATCTTCAAATAATCGAAACCAGAAATTTTGGCATTCCAATATATTCATAGGAGGGAAAAAGCGCTAAATGTCGTCAACAGAATGTAGAGATCTAGTGATGAGCAGTCACTCTTCATCTATTTTTCCCTTCTCCATTAGCTTCTTCCTGACTAATAGGATGGGAATGTACCTGCAAATGTTCATTACAGTACCAGTTTCCACAATTAGGACACTGAGAACTTGGAGTGGCAGGACATCCTACAATACCACATAATTGTCCAATGGCTGACTTGCTTTGCCACTGCTCAAGTGTCATTTCTAAGCCCATCTGTTTCAATATTTCTTTATTGATCTCTTCGCCTCTACTTGATATATTCTCACCTTCAGTTACCGTCTTGTCAAATTTTGATTTTTCACAGTTTACAATTAGGTTATCATTCATCGTATATTGAAGCTTGACTGGACTAAGCTACTAATAACTTTTTTTCCGGCCATGACAAGTAAATTGCCTGCAGATAATTGATAATCAGCTGACTTTTGATACAAAGTATATGATTATAAGAAAGAGGTTAAGTAAATAAGCTAGGTGTCAATTTGGCGCAGCCAATAATTTTTACTAATATTGAACCCGTTATAAAGCGCCGCGTCCTGACTATAATTAAGAAAAAACAAGATGGGAAATGTCATTATTGCGATATGAAATTTACTATAAATGATATCATTGTCAGCTGCGGGACCCGTCGTAGAAATTACTATCATAAAGTGTGCGCTGAAAGACTACATATCATCTGAGTTCCTAAGCTCCTTAATGAAGATTTTAGGCTCGGTTTCGATCTGTATCAAACCGCCTTTTGTCGTCCAAGGTTTCTATAACAAAATTTTAACAAAGTTTATAGCTAAGTTTAGATAATAGTAACTTTACGTAATTCATCATAGGATAAAATCAGGATATCTGGTGGGTGAAAGGGATGGAGATTTTCACCCACCATGAGTCTATTTTTAATTCATAAACGCACTATCCTCGCTGTATAAACCAAGAACTTCGCTTAAAAGCGTTATTAATTGAATAAAATTATTAGCAAAGATTTGGACTATTTGGTTCTAAATCTACAGATTGGCAAATAACATCATACTTTTTTGAACAAGGAAGGATTCTCCTTTACAATTTTTATAAATTCTTCTAGCTTGCTAATTGTTTCAGGATGCAAATGATGTTCTATTCCCTCGGCGTCGCTATTTGCGTCTTCTTCATTAACTCCTAATATTCTTAAGAATTCGGCCAGGAGCCCATGTCTGGAACGAATGCTCTTTGCAATACGAATACCTTCATCCGTCAACCTAATTCCCCTGTACTTTTCGTATATGAGGTAGCCATTCTCGTCTAGCCTCTGGGTCATCTTTGT
>DASWDL010000367.1:0-4996 GCA_036395315.1 Nitrososphaeraceae archaeon | reverse complement strand
CCAAAACTTCTATACCAAAAATAACATGAAGTGGAAAGTTATAGTTGGGAGCGTTTGCACCAAGATTTGCTTCAGTACCTATGACATATTTTACAAATAGGCTTCCCAGAAGAGCACCAATTATTTCAGCGCACAAATAGTAAACGAGTAATTCTCTACGTAGATGTTTAGTTATCAAATAACCAATAGTCACAGCAGGATTAAAGTGAGCCATTGATACTTTACCAAAAAGATAAACTCCTATTGCTACTCCAACAAAAGGAGCAAAAGCAATGAAAGGAATTCCCAGTGTTTTACCAAACTTGGCATCTAAAACTACTGAACCTGTTGCAAACACCACAACAATAAAAGTGCCAATGACTTCGGCAAAGAATTTCCTTTGAGTAGTTGTTAATCTATCTGTTAGCTTGGAGACTTGCAACAAGTTCCCTTACTCTACGGTCTATTTCATCTCTTATTTGCCTAACCTTTTCAATCGATTTACCTTTAGGGTCTTCTAAATTCCAATCTAAAACATTTGGTAGAAAGAGTGTTGGACAAGATTCTTTATCCATGCAACCCATGTTCACCATTTTTGATGAATTACGCATCATATCCTCTGTAATGTCTTTTGATTTTTGACTACTAATGTCTATTCCAACTTCCTTCATCGCTTCAATTGCAACAGGATTAATTTCTGAAACTAGTCTTGTTCCAGCACTGATCGCTTTGTACCCATCAGGAGCATATTTGTTGAAGAACCCTTCTGCCATTTGACTTCTACCTGTGTTTTCAATACAAACAAAAAGGACCGTCTGCACTGGTTTTAGTTTAGGTTTCCCGAATGATAATTTCATTATCCAGTTACCGCTCCAATAATGATACTTGTAATTTTTCTGTCATCAGATTGGTCTTCATTCACATATACTTGTTTCAGAACCTTCACATCTTTGAATCCAGCTTTCTTGATACTGTTGATGTAATTTTCTTTTGTTAATGCACCGTCAATACAATTACACCAAGCTTCAGCATTAACTGATTCTCCACCCACCTCTTTACTGGTAACTAGATCAGATATTGCTATCCTACCTTTACCATTACCTTTCAGTATTCTATGAATCTCTTTGAATGCCTTTACTTTGTCTGTGGTGAGATTGATAACACAATTGCTTATCACAACATCCACTGAATGATCTTCAACAGGGATATTACTCTCAATGTCACCTTTCCTGAATTCTACATTTGTGAAACCATGTTCATTAGCTGCCTTTGTAGCCTTGTTTAGCATCTCGTCTGTAAAGTCAATTCCAATAACCTTTCCACTATCATTAACTTGTTTGGAAGCTAGGAAAGCATCAATTCCAGCACCAGAACCAAGGTCAACAACGGTTTCACCTCCCTGCAAATTAGCAAAGTTTAGAGGAGCTCCACATCCCGCACCAAGAATAGAGGACTGAGGAATAGAGTCTAGTTCTTGCTTATTATAGCCAATTGAGAGCAGTGCTTCCTTTGTAGTAGCTTCTGAACCGCAACGTAGTTCGGTCGCACAGCAACCTTCGGTATTTTCACTTAAGGCTAACTTGCCATATCTTTCTTTGATCTTCTCTTTAATTTCTTGTGTCAATGCTATTGTTTACAAAAGAAAGTATTTAAGTTGTCAAGAGGACTTGATGACACATTATGTCGAGAGGGAAACAAAGAGACATTAAGGAAACTAAAGAACTTCATTCAATCTCCAACAGAATCTTACAATATACAATTCGGATTTTGAAATTGGGATAGACTTGAAGGACAGTCATCAGGTGTACAGCTGCAATCTGCACACATTACATATACATTCCTAGCCGACCTAACTTAATATGTTGTTATAAGTTAAGATAACTAGTGTAAGTTATAATGAATAAAAGCAAACCCACCAAACAACATCATACTATAGAAATATTCTCCGCCAACTGTTCTCTATGCAAAGAAGTTACTGATATAATTGAGATAGGAAGATGTCAAGGATGCAAGCAGATAGTTTACGATACAAACAACATGACACAAGAAATTAAACTCAAGATGAAAAATTATGATGTAAGAGCAGTACCTACCACGATAATAGATGGGGAAATTAAAGTGGTCGGTGTGCCAGAATTTCCTTGGGTTTGCGGGAATGATTTGTATAAGATGCTAAAAGCCAAATATCTGATTAGAAAGCAGAATTAGAATATGGCTTTCTTCAATCTGAATATAACTGGATTCGTGAAGGTAGGTCATATTTGGACTGCCGGATTTCATAAGGATTATTAAAAGTTTAATGAAATAGGCTTTGTGCAGACGAATCTTGACAAAATAGATACTCAGATCATTAATTCGTTGATGCAAGACGGTAGAAAATCATTCAGACAGATCGCCAGAGAAATAGGTGTTAGCACACCCACTGTAGAATCTCATTTTAGTAAAATGATGGGATTGGGAATTATCAAGAATATAGTACCGATACTTGATTCTGAAAGGATTGAGAGGCAAACTTCAGCTTTCGTTTATGTGAGGGTGGATCATCCATCTCAAACACTCATAATCGCAAACAAGGTTTCTACTATTCCAGAAATAAAAAATGTGTATTTAGTGACTGGCGAGTATAATTTAATGTTCAAAGTAATTACTGATAAGCCAGAGAATATAGAAGAATTAGTGAGAACCAGGATAGCGATAATAAAAGGGGTATCGTCAAGTACTACTCAAATAATAACAAGAACGATTAAAGAATCTCAGAGTGTTACAATTAAAGAAGGAATTCCAATTATTATTAAATGCGATTACTGTAATAATGACATATTGAAGAATTCCAAAACTCTCCAAGTTGGACAGTATGAAAGAAATTTTTGTTGTAACTCTTGCTTAACATTGTACAAGCAAAAATACAAAGGACGAATCGATGCACTCTCCAAATAAATCGCCACTAAGTTATCTACTTAATATCTAATGTGACCTGCTCTCCATCCCTTAGTAAGATACTACGAAAATCAGATACCGGCTTGCCATCTAGTGTTGCAATAACAGTTTTGCCATTAGTGTCCAGTCCTTTCCATACGCCCAGAAATTCGCCGAGTGTGAAATTTCTCATGGCATTTGATTCCACGTGGATAAGACCAGTCGTGTCATGAGTATGCAACGGTGACATGCCTGCCATCCCATATTTATCAAGAGAATGATCTCCATATAACAGCGGCTCTTCAGCCTGACCTACCATAGCCATTCCTATATGTGCTGGGACTACTACAGGCTGTCCATCGACAGTTACGTTAAGACGAACATGATTATGCAATACCATGTGATTCCCATTTATCGAAGAACCAGACAGGAAAAATAAGCTAATAACTACTGCACTAATAACCACTGCAACAGGGATAATTATCAGGATATTTCTTTTTCTACGTTTCCATTCTATTGAGAAATAGCTTTTATCTTTTCTGTTAGTCAAAGCAGATTAAACTGTAAAGTACTCATATTAATTACGAGTCGTTTACAAACGTAAAGACTATTTTTAAATCCTACCGCGCCTATTTTAAGAGTAAAATTGGCAAAAGATCCAGGTGTGCGGAATGGAAGTTAATGAGAATACAGTAAATGTCAGGACTAGATTAGGCGAAACTGTATACTACTTTTGCTGTCCGCACTGTAAATCAAGATTTGATAAAAATCCAGAGAAATTTACTATGGAATAAAATGTGATCACTTTGCCTGTTGTGTGTCTCTCTTTAGCTTTCGCTGATTAATTTTTCTATACACAAGATAGCCAATCAGAGTTACTGCCACACCAATTGCAGCATATCTAGCTATATCCCTCAATAATATGAATGGGGTATTTGTATTCTCATTATTTGCTGACGTTGTAAAATTCGATAACTGAGCTTTGTGTGCTGGCACGTCAAGCATGACTGTATGTGGCTCTAGAAGAGATATGGTAAGATTATCTTTCTCTGGAGTTGATATTCTCGGCATAACGGTATATTTTCCAGCAGTTGCATCTTTCGCGTCAACTGTCAAATCTATTGTGCCGTTCAAGTTAGGTGCTTCGGTCATGTTGAATCGTTGTGGTTTAGAAACATATGTCAATCCCTGCAACCCTGAATCAGTCATGCCTATCAATGATAATTCTATTCCATTGAGAAAGAGTAGTGGGTTTGCTGTATTGTTTAGTTTACTAACCTGGATGTCAATCGGATGCGTTTGATTTGCTTTGAGTGTTAAAGGAGTAGGATCTTTTATTTTCAATTCTAATGGGATAGGAATAGCAGCATCAAGATATGCCAATCTATTAGCTGCCCATTCTGTGAACCATACTTTTGACGCGTCGGGTGAAACTGCAATATATACTACAGTTGCAAGTGGACCTGTCGGAATATCAAATTCACTCATAAGTCCAGTATTTGAAATCTTTGATATTTTGTTTCCACCATGTTCTGGGAAATAGACATTTCCGAATTTATCGGATACAATTTGACTAGGAAGCGACGCGGGATATGATTGGGATGGCGAGGTCCAATACGATGTATAATTTTTCAACTCAGAACTGACATCCGAGACAAGTACTCTACTAGATCCATGATCTGAAGCGAACATTTTGCTAACATTATTCCTATCATTAATAATCGCGATACCAAATGGTGCAAACGTATCAGGTTTATCTAATTTGATTTCAGTCATGCCGCCAGCTCGACTTTCAGGAACGAGCAGCCAAGGTTGAACTTTCAATATACTGTTTGCGTATGACATAGTAACCCATAGTTGACCTTTACTATCAAACGTTAATAGCGTTGGACCAGTAAAATCACCTGTTGGGTATTCAACTATGCGTTTGGAGCTAATATCAAAACTTCCAATCTTATTCCCAATTATTTCTCCAAACCAAATACTGTTATCGTCAGGTGAGAGAACAATACCCATTATACCTGAATTGTTCGTAGGAATTTTGTATAAGCTGATACTGTCATTCTTTAAATTAATATTTCCCAAGGCATTTATTCTTGCA
>DASWDL010000366.1:0-17978 GCA_036395315.1 Nitrososphaeraceae archaeon | reverse complement strand
GTTAAGGTAAAAACCACCTAGGATTGATTCCTTGTAAAATCGATCAGTCGGATACGCGTAAAATGATGTATAGCGTCCTACTGTATGGTTAAATAATATGTGGACTAGTTCTAAGCAGGACTGATGATCTACGGCTAAGTTCGCCTGGGACGCTAAACCGAAGGATCAAATACGTGAGAGAATCTGTTTGACAGATATAATATTCTTAAGATATGGGGATTCTAAATCTGGAAACATATGTGTTGAATTTGAATATTTTCAGTCTGAGGGCTCTATAAATTATCTCGAAGTCAGTTACAGCGATCCTGATTTGGAAAAATATGTAGAAGGTAATCAATACGTCTTAAGAAACGTAGATGCATACATAAGAAACAAATTGTTGAAACAAGAATATAACTATAACTTTTTCTAATATTTGTAATGATTGTAATATTCGTTACCCTACATATAGATGATTTAAAATTTATATATTAACAATAAATAATAAAAAATCCCCGTCAGTTGAAATCTAGAATACTATTGATTGAAGACGATTAGGATTTGTTACAATTATTTGCTGATGCCTTAGTCGAAAGTGGTTACTACGTAGATAAATTCGGGGATCCACTTAAGGCGTTTTCTGCATTCGAACAAAATGCTGATGGCTATGACTTAATTTTAAATGATATCAGAATGCCGGGAATAACGGGACTTAACCTCGAAAGAAAAATGAAGAACGTTAACCCTAACATACATTGTGCTCTCATGACTGCTTTTGAAACTGACAGCTTTCAAGAAGACCTAGGAGAATTGGAATTGAGCAGCTTTATGAAAAAACCTATGGATATTGAACAGCTCGTCAATGCAGTCAAAGCTTGCATTGCAAATTCAAGAAGTGAAAAGTTTCGTTAATGAAACAGGAATCGAGTTAATTAGATCCAATGTAGCATCATAAAGGCAATCGAGTTCGCTTGAATACATTTTGGTTGTACTACTGATTCGAAGATATTTTAACTTCAAGCAAATACAAACATCGATTAATCCTATTATTGGTAATAGGTTAAGGCATTTTAAATTTATATTCTAAGGAAAGGAGATTGGTTAGATATTCCAGCAATGTTGCACGCTTGACTATTTCCCGAGTCTCCATACATTTCCCTATACCTTTAACTCAGTTTGATATATAAAGCAATGATATAACGTACAATTCAAAGTATTTATTACCGAATTTCCATTCGTCCTTTTCTTCCTGGTTTATGAGGCCTGTCCTTATTTCTTGAATATTTGAGACTTCACATTTCCGACAAAGCCAAGTTTATTAGGTACACCTCACTATCACACAAATAATTGTATATCATGGAAATGGTGGGAACGATGACAGACTTTATCTCATAGAAATCAATTTATTGCTATTGTTGACGATGAAATTGATTTAGCTTGTCTTTTTCGAGATGCTTTAAGTCAAATTGACGGGATTCAAGTGTTGGCTTTTTCTGATCCACATTTATTCTTAGAACACTTTGAGGTAAATCACCAGTATTATAGGGTCGTAATTTCAGATTATAGGATGCCGGAGATGAATGGGATAGAACTATTGGAAAAGACGAAGAGCATCAACTCATCAGTCCTTAGAATGATGGTCAGTGCATTTGAAATTCAAGATCAAGTTTTTGGATCGTGTAATTGTGTTGATAAGTTTTTGCAAAAACCAATCAAGATGTCTGATATTAAAACCGAAGTTCAAAAGCAGATGAATTCAATAAAAATTCAGAACAAAGGCTAACAAAAACCAGCACTATCAGCCACAAATCTTTTGCAGCCTTAGTATTCCATTATTTCATTGATTATCCGTAGTTATATTTCGACCCCCGACCTTTCTGCCACTCGAGCTTTTTTGCAATTGCTTGTAATGAAACCATATCTTCAAGTATCAAATGTTTGTGCTGTATATTAAGTTAAGATACGAGTATAAGGAGAAATAACCAATTAACATTGTTAAGCACAAACAAGCCGATAGTTCTAGAAGTAAAGAATTTGTGTTGAAACTCGGAGAAGAGCTATTTCCGTCTAGGAGAATCTCTAACATGTCATGGAAAATCTGGAGGCCTTTAATTTATTTTGGCAGGCTATTGAGACCTCTAAGATCGGTTAATCTACTCATTACATCTTCTATGTATTCGTCTGTAAAATTCAAATTCGGATTATCCAGCCTGTCTTTGATAAGTTCATCAAGGGTGTCAACATCCATCTCTTTCTGCTGCTTAGTCCGCCTACTTTCCTTCAGTAATTCACTTATTTGATTGAGCCAAGATTCTATTTGTTCGTCTTTTTGTGTTGACATCCTAGATACTAAAAATCTAAGACTTTACGTTTAAGTATTTCTGATATTGTCAATGTGGGTCCTATGACTCACCGTCATACCGTATTCAAGAACACTTGTTGTCCTGGTTGTAACACAAGACTAAGAACTCGTACAAAGTGAAGATGACAAGTTATCGAAAATTGGTAGAGAATTACTGTCTGAAGAGGTTAATAACCAGGTTGTGCTACAGATAATATGTCTACAGCAAGCAACGTTATTCGCAAAGATGAACCTTTCACCTGTCTACTATGCGGTCGAACTTTTTATGACAAACAGACCTTGCAAATTCACAAGGAAAAGGATCATAGCATATCTCTTGAGTCACCGGCTGGCTTTGGTTAATAGGAAGGATTGATGGGCCAAGTCGAGAACCCGCTAAAGTCTTGGCCCACCGAGTCATAGTTTTGTGTTAGAGATATTATTTGCAAAGTACATCCCTAAAAGGGAACGAGATAAATTAAGTAAACAAGAAAATGAAAGTTTTTATGGTATAAAATATTATGTAGGTAGAAGTGTACATATGCTATCGTGTGCCTGTCTATAATCGACAGAGCATGAAGGCCGCGAACAAGCGTATCAATTACTCAGAGCTGTTACGAATTCAGTATTTTCTGGCCAAAAATTTCTTCAGCGGTTTTCTTATCAAGATAATTCATAATCTTGGAGTACAAGGGCCCCGTTATTAGTTTGAATTTTGCTGACTCCAGAACAATGTGCATGGCCTGCAATAGCGTTGAGACAGGTTTCTATTGCTCATGTGATTCAGACGCACCGTAAAGGAGCACTTACGCCTTAATTCGTATGCTGTAAGATCATTATTCAAGATAATATCTGGTACAAATCACAACTTTCTCGTAATAAACCCCTGGGAAGTATAATTTGGATGGAGAAGGCTATCAGAAGATCATATTCTTTGAATTTCCTTTCTACAACACCCGTGAAGGTCCAGATTGAATCCTCACATAGTCAGTCGGCTGTCAATCTTCGTAATCTGTCCACAGAGCACTATTTTGCCCTACAAAAAAACTTAGCAACGTTGTTATAGACCACCCGGGATGTTATGAAATATCATGAAAACTTTATCGTGCCGCGAAGCAGGATTTGACTGCGATTACGTAGTAAAGGGCGAAACAGAGGAAGAGATATTCAAAAATGGTGGAGAACATGCTATGAAGGATCATGGTATGAAACCGGAAGACATAACTCCAGAATTTAAGGAAAAACTAAGAGGTCTGATTCGTAGTCAGTAAACTAAATTACAACCTAGTCCACGAGATTATGTATGGCCAGTTTATGGTACCGTTTTTGGCCTAATTTAAAAATTAATAAAGTCTAAGAAAGAAATACGCAGAAAACATGGTACTGACTCAAGAAAGCCCATTGAAATGAAATTCTATTCCGGTCAAGCCACTATCAATGCTCAACGAATGTTAGCCATGGAACAGAAAACTGAATGCCGAAAATGGAGATCAAGCTGAATTATGGATATGCTTGCGGTATTCCTCAGTCCTTTTTTTCTTAACTGATCCAGAAATATTGGCTTCTTCTTTTCCTGAAGTATTCAAAGAGTTAATAACTGAATCGATGTTGTCCGGTTCCAGCGGCGAAGTAACACACGAATCAATTTCAAAAGCCGAGGCTCGCATACGTGATAAATAAGGAAAAAAGAAAAACTTTCAGACCATAAGAATAGAGTTATAGAAATAGAATGGCAGATGTTAGTAGTGTTTCTACCAGTTGATATAAAGCGTTACGGTCTATTGTAGGCTTTACCCTATCAGCTACTGATATTGTCTCTTAGATTCCCTTCTTTTTCAGTGTCATGCTATGGCCGCAATGCATATCTGGTCGTATTCCTTATGAGGGATCAGGTTAACAATTTCTACGACCTTGTTACGTGTGATACAGCGTGTTTTTTCTCTCATGACCTCACTCACTACGCCTTGAATAATTATTATTATCCGCAATCATGTACTGACTTCCGGCACTCAGCTAGCCTTCTTTCAGTTATGCTAACTATGTTATATCCTCTTTGTTCATATTCTAAAAGTGCATCTAGAATAATACTATCTGTTTTAGACTCCTTTATTCCCACTATGGGAAGATACTTTTCAAACACATCAATGTATGTAAATTCATTAAGATGAAATGTAGGTTGTCTTCCATCCTTTGTTGTATCTTGATATTTTCTCCATAGCTCTTCCATGAAATTCCAAATTATCATTTTCTTGTCTCGAACCGGGACAGTGATTGGTGTAACGCTAAAAGAGGGCCGATCTATTCAGAGCGATGAGTGATCCATTCAATGTCCCATTAGTGAATTCTGACATCGTTTCATTTCTGCTGGAAATTTCATTTGTCACGGTACCTGAGATTTTGTTCTGAATGTTACTACTGCATAATACCTGAGTAGACTGGCACTCAAATACCACAATCTTACCATTTGAAAACCGAATATCGCCTGGTTGAGCAAGCCCTGATATGATAGTTAAACAAAATATAGCTGCCAACGATATGAAAATTATGACCGTCGAGTTCATTTTTGACAATTATAAATTACTCGACATGTCATAAAAAAATTACAGGATTTATTATTTAAAACTTACCTGGACTTTGGCATCTAGCTACGAAAACTTTATTTCCTCAACTATTCCATAAGGCAATAATAGTATCAATTATAGTCACATAATGCGACTCATTTTTGAAAACTTCCCTGAGTGATTTCATTTCTGTCAGAAATCTAGAGCCTCGATGAGATTGACCAGATTTAACTATTTGTAAGAACTCAGCATATGCATCGTACATGGTATTAATTTCTTCTTCGGTCCTATTAATACCAACAAGCTGGTCCAATAATAAGCACGTAATTAGATCAGTTTGGTCAATATCTAGCATAATATTATTTATTTTATCATCAGAAGCATCCAATTGAAACTAAGCTCACAATATTAAATAAGAATTAAGCAGGTTCTTCCTTTCCTGTTTGTTCTTGCGCTTCTCTAAGTTGTTCCTGAATGTGAGGTACGTGGCAAGGTGTTGGTCCCTCTTGATCATAAATGCTCTTCAATAACATATTCATAGTCGATATTTTATATTTAGGTTATCGTTGGTTGATACCTCAGAATACATAGACGAAACCAGGCCCATAACTAGCACTAATTCCATTTACACCTTTATCTTTAGATCTACACTAAGGTGTTCTAACATTTAACTAATATCTGCAGGAATAACACTAATTCTGTACACAATAAAACTGGGCAGTTATCAATCACTTCCTTAACTTTGTTAAGCCATTTATTATAACTCGATCTTCCATATCCATAGGTACAGGCACGTAAATCAGACACGGGTGGAGGATTTTACTACCAATTTTTCCCTCCACCCGGTTGCCGATCTCAGTATTAATCTTATACACAGTGGCATAGACAAGGAATCATGACCCTATCAATCAATTGTTAGGAGGCAGGGAATCCGGCTTGTACTCACACAATGTATGGAGAGACAGAAAAAGAACTATTAAAGAATGCTAAAGAACATGGCATGGAGGTACACGGCTATACTGAAGACGCATGGAGGAAGAAATATCCAAGAATCGAGAGAAGTTTAAAAAATTAATAAAATCGTCCCAGACAACCTTTTTTATTTTTGTCTTTATTAATTTACGATTACTCATATCTTACAAATTGAGGCTCGAACTTCCTGTAAATTCCGTATAAAAGTCACTGCTAAGTTTCAATTCCTCGAATTTTTGTTGGAGTTTGGCAACCTTTTTTGGTAACATTTTGTGTCAAGATATAAATTCTGTAGCGATTCTTTCTGTGTTAATTTGCAATACAATGTGTACTATTTGCTTTAAGAGTGTGTTTGACGAATATATATCAAAGATGTCACATCCTTACGAAAACAACAAATCTTACATGGGAAAATATGCTTACGTGGATGGGAGTATACTTAGGGTTAAGCCTAGCAATATCTTTTGTTATCCCATTTCCTGGTCCCTATTGGCCATATTTACGGCGATTATTGGAATTGATTATTTAAGAGCGAGATACATAATGAAAAAGATGGGAGTTAACAACATACGGCAGATGTTCGGTGCGCTTTCAGGTCCCCAATTTGGATATCAATCGTTGAAGTACTACTGTATGAGTTGTGGTACTGAGCACAGAGAAACCTCATGTCCTAAATGCGGTTCAAAAATGAAGAGGGTTGGATGATGGTACTGAACATTTTTAGACGCTGGAGGCCAAAGGGAAAGATGTACAGTTTTAGATGCCTCCAGTGCGGGTCTGGTTTTCTCTCCAGCTTTAATCTTGAAGCACCAATATGCGGAAAATGCATCCAAAAGGCCAAATCACTAGATTCCACTATCGATGACGAAAAAGTGTGTATTAAATGTGGTAACAGAGGGGTGATATATGGCAAGGAAAACTGCCACTCTTGTTATTTTGGATTCGAAAAGAACGAGTCTGTCAAATAAAATAAATAATAGGCGCCAAGGTTTGACGATCGGAGGCCTTAATCATACGATCACTATTGTAGAAGTCTTGATCTCTTCAGCAGCGATTGATTTGGGGGATGATTGAAATACGTTGATCAATCAAATGGGAGCTGAAATCTAAATCAATTTCTTTGCTTTCAGATCTTTAATCCTGGTCCTTACTGTCGTTTCCGTAACGCCTGCGGCTTTTGCAACCTCTTTTTGCGAAATATATTCACCAGTTCTACCGCAGGCAGCATAAAGCATTGTGGCGGCCAGACAAAAAGGGTTTTTTCCAGCAGAGTACTTTTTTTCTTTAATAATAGACATTAGGTCCAGAGCTTCCCGCTTTGTCTTTTCACTCAAACCAATCATACTTCCAACCCTGTTTACGTTTCTAGTCAGGTCGTCCGCCGGAACTGAGATCTCAAGCTCTGAAGATAGTGCCCTTACAATTCGTGCTATGGTCTTCAGTCTGATGTTACTGGCTTTAGAAATGTCCCTTAGTGATATCGATGACGATGTTTGCCTAACAGCAATAAATACTGCGGCGACGAGGACCGCATCAATTGACCTACCACTGACTAGCCGCTTGATAACAGCCTTTCTATATATTTAGGCGGAGCTTTCTATTGCTGCGTCGGATAGATTGAATTTACCTTTTAAGGTATATAGTAGAGAAAAAGCTCTCTTCAAATTTCTTTCTTTACTGTCATGAAAATGAATTCTATAATCGCAAGTCCTCAACCTTTGCATTCTAGAATGAACAGAGCTTTGAATTTTTTGTCCTCTCGCATCTTTATCTGTATTCCCAATAAGTGTCGATAGTCCCATATCATAGGAGGCCATGGAAGAGCGAATAGCTGTCCTTTCATCCAGGCCTTGGGCATATAACTGCTTTTTATTGTCCTCTAACTTATCCTCAATAACCATACCGCACAAACTGCATACAATCTCTCCGGATCCTGGATCTGTTATCGTACGATCTAGCAAGAGGCTAAAGCTTGCATCAGTATATCAGCTTACATTAATTGTTCAACAAGCAATATATTGATTCTAAATTGCCTAGAAATCAGTAACGTGAATTATGGTTTTAAACTACAATGTGAATAAACGTATCAACGATAGCAGCTAAAACCAGAAATGGGAATATACTACCAAAAATCTGACTTAATTATTAAATCATCTTACCGGTAGTTCTTCATTCACCCATCAGAAATTTCCTTAGGTCTAAAATTCCTCAAAGTTTAGTCTGTGTTAAATTTTTATATATTTTCAAGTCTAATACAATACTAACTCAGACAATCTCTCTAAGTGAGAGGTAAGGCACAGCCTACACTCTCACCTGAAGCTTTAATTTTGAAATAGGCTAACAATAATACAACCTTAAATATTCTCCGACACAAGTCATCTTATGGAAGACCAATCCTGCGATAAGTGTGGAAAGAAATCTAATGCTGTTATTAAGGTGGCTGAAAACTTATACAGCTATACTCAAGACTGGTGTTTTGCTTGTGTCTATGAAAAAGGTCTAGCTGATTATACTGCAGGTACAAATAGGTAATTTATCGTTACTACATCCTTACCATAATTATTCTTGAGCCCGCCAGAAACGAAATAAAATGCTTGAGAAATTAAATCCTAGGGGATCGACGTCAACATTATGGTGACAAAATTATCAATGAGAGGTTTATGGAACGCAATATATCTGAACTCAAACACCTTCTATCAAGTAGCGTGCTGAAAATGGAAGACTACCTCAAAATCGTATCACTGGTCAAAGTATGTGGGACAATGTAAGAAATCAGCGAAAAGCTAAAAACCAGAGAATAATTAATCTAAGGACAGTCGAACGCAGGCGATGCCGTTTTACCTCGACTCTTTAATGTAAGACCTGTGGCCTGACGGATAGTAGCTACAGGATAAACTTTGGAAAAATCAGGAACAAAAAAAAGAGAGGCGTTCCAGAATCAAGCTGTACTGTTTGTTGACGAAGTTGTGTTCCCAGTAGATTCATTTTCTCCCTTCAGTTTTATCTGTGCGCGTATCTCTCCATTAGGGTGATCTTTCGTGTGGACATTGACATAGGTATCACCATTAGCCATTGCGGTCTTTAGATCTGCCAGAGTTTGACCTTTCATCGGTCCTGTTAAACTTGAATCAGTTATATTTCCTCTCATAATCATACCCGATGGTGTGTTGGAGTGCTTGCTTACCTTGAGCAGATCAACAATAACGTCTCCATTTGTATCGTTTCTCCCTTTGTGTATGTGAGCCCCTGTTGCATCGGCTATACCTGTAATGTTCATCTTCCAGGACATCGAACCATCTATTGACTTGAAGTTAATAACGCCCTCGGCTGTTGAATTTACTGGCGGTATTTCATTGTTACCATCTAGCTTTGCTCTATATTTCTCGTTTTGTGCATATGAGCTATTAGCTACGTTAAAAATTAATGAAGCCATAGCAACTGCCACAACAATCATACACGCGTTTTGTTTTTGCCTCATGAGAACCAATTATTAGGCAACACTTAAAAAAGTTGTCAGAACCAATCATCACTTTTTTTTAAATACGGTGTAGCTGATGTAATTTTTTTGTCTTCATCGCGACTTTTTTGTTCCCTAACATTCACTTCATGTTCATTGTGGGAAATTATAGTCTTCAACTACTTGTAACCATAACACACTAACCAATAAAAAATAAAATGAATATGGTATCCATACTCGGACGCGGTTGGGGCGTCACCTATTATGTCGTGGTGGACTTATTGGCCCGTCATGGTCAGTCTCTTTATGCCAATTAAGTGCCTTTTGAGTATCAAAATTATTTCCACAAATAGGACAGGTAAAGCGTTCATTTTCTTCTGCCACATGAATAAATCAGCATATTAAATAATATGCGTGTTGCAGGAAAGTATCACTTCCATTTAATATCAGTATCATCAGGAAATAACCTATGCATTCCGACAAACGAGTTTCCTCTTATCTCACCATTTGGAAGGTCTTTCGTATTGATACTGATGTAAATTTTTCCATCAACCATTAATTCATGAAGATCCGCTATAGATTTGCCTTTTAAGCGGCCTTGAAGATCGTTCTTCGTTGCACCACCAACAGAAAGTGTTCCAAATGTCTTTCCTTCCGAAGTTATATTGACTATTTTAGCATCATTAGATTTATGGTCCTTTTCTGCCTTCAGAAAGTCCAATACCACAGTACCGCTCTGATTCTTATCCTCTAGATAAAAGTAAATGCCAGTTACATTTACGATATTTTCCGCGTTAACAGTATATACCATCTTGCTCATATCATCTGGATATTTTAAACCAACATATCCCATGGCATCTGTTCTGACAGGCGGTACCATCTGATCTCCTGTAAGAACACTCCAGTATCTGTCATGATTGACAATAGCACCTACCATAGTATTAGTGCAAATAAATAGACTAAATGACACAACCATACCAACAATCAGGGGAAAAATTAAGCCGCTCACCCCGAGTTTCCTACTTTTGTTTAATATAAGGTCTATCAGATTCAGGTTCAAAATTCAGACTATTTGATTGAGCCAGATAGCACCGGTTGCGTTTTCACAATATTGGATAAGATATTCGTCTTGTTTAAATCGGTAAAGACTGTTTCGGTTGTAATGTTCTGAGCGTAAGATTTTGGAATATTTGTTAACAATTCTGCCGTGTCAGTCTTATTAGCAATAAATCCAGAAGGAAATGATGTAGTCTTTATTATACTTCCATTAGATAAGTGTACTTTCATAACTGCATTAATCTTTTGACCAATGAGAGTGGGGTCAGATACCGAATAACTTACATTGACTATGATCCGATGATTAGCCGTTCCATTTACAGGAGCGGATTGGGCATTTCCTAGCTTTATGGTAATTTCCTTCCCAGTATATCCAGCTACAATAGATTGCATAGCAAAAAGAATGAATAGACCAACTATTACGCTCGATAAGCAAGCTAGACTGGTACTGCGATTCAACTCCTGTTATATTTGACAGATTAAATTTATACTTACTGAATTTCCTCTACATCTTGGGATTAGGTTATAACTAGAATAACAAAGTTCAGGAAGCGATTAACTCTAATAGCCAGAAAAAGGTGAAGCGATCAAGGCGGGAGCAGGTGCTACGTCAAAATTGTCCACAATATATTGGAAGCTCCCAGCGCTTCAAATTTATGAATTGCCTTCGTTCACTGGTTAATAACCGAGCTAATAACAGGAAAAAGACCGTTTTCTGTTGCTAGTGCCTACTGACCATACAAAATGAACTGGCATTTAACTTACTTGTGATCAACATGTTCATATTCATCTACCTTTTGATTCAAGGAAATGGAGTTGAAGAAGAAAAGTAGTAGAATGAAGGGTATCGCTGGTGCATAATTGAGTTTGAAAACTGTGTTCTCTATTCTGAAATGCATCTATTAATTTTGGAGATAGGTTGTGCAAGTTCTGTCTGTCTTCCGGGAAGGTAAAGCGAAAAAAAGAGTTTAGTGATTCTTCCCTCAGTCATTTGATTTGGACTTGCCGCCCATGCTGGCGTTGCATATTGCATACGGATTTTTACCTCCGCCTTTGCGCTTGACTTTCGGTACGCATAGATCGAATTTCTTCGTGCTAAGCCCTTCTTTCTTGCCTCTTGGCATGATCCTAATTGTACATAATAATTGGTTAAAATTTGTAAGCTGTGAACTTTCCATCACTTTTATTACCTTGGTTAAGAGTAAAATAAGCTTCTTTGGCCAAGCCGAGTTGTCTTTTTCCTTTAGATATTTAGTTACTTATTGATTTCAGAATTCGTGTCATTATTCAAAGCACAGCAATAAATAAGAACTAATTAAATTTAATCGTCATGTGGTCGGTGATGCTGTTGCGACGGATGATATAAATCAGAAGTAGAGCAGAAAGAAAATAAATCATCGGTTGCTAATTTCTGAGGTAGGTTTTGCATCTTCTTTCGTAATTTTCAACCGCGGTTTGTTACCGTCGTAAGACTCTACTAAGGCCCTTAGAAGATAGAATTTGTCTTTATCTATTATTCCCTTCTTAGTTACTACTGTGTCATACTAGACTGCATCAACTTCCCCGAAATCGTAATCATTATTCCCACGGGCTTTTTTCTTCACGACTTCGTCCCAGTTAATCTTTAGACTCATGAAATGTGTCACGAAACATGGGTTATAACGGTAAAAGCTAGCATGGCATTTTGAATCTACAATAAGATTAGTTCGTATCGGATTAATATGAAATAGTAAAAAAAATCTGCAAACATATCAACAAGCTATCAAAATACTAAATAAGGATGTTGCTACCACTTATTCATAGGTAGTTGAGTTGTAGTACGGTAATCCTGCTAGGAAATGAATATGAATATGATTGACCCCGTTGAGCAGTCAAAATAAACATGTGATGCTTCTGTACAATAAAGTGAATTCCTTTGTTGACGCTGCGAGAGATTAGATGGATCATTGACTAGACGAGGGTCACCTATGCATATACGCATCAATTCACGCATTTGATGAAGGAAGCGGTTCAAGTATATCCACCCTGTCTAATAAAATAAATAATTATCAACAGAATATCGATAACGGCAATGTTCAGATTAAAGTAATGTTCAGATTATAGATTTCAGGCCACATTACGAGTCTGCGTTGAAGGGAAATTTGCTCCCTTTTATCGATCTCAAATCACGTTTGGAACGTATTCTTCATGACCGGGTTGCGGGAGGAAAAGGAAATAACATGACAATCTTCGCTGATGCTGCGTGCTGCCTTTCTGAAAATCAGAGCTTTACTGAATCCGAAAATCTAGAATGTTGGTGGCAGCAAGCTCATGACGAATGGATCAGAGTTGGCCAACACATAACAGTTATCTATCCACATCCAGAAGGCATCCTAAATTGCAACCTAAGAGCTAAGGCCGGCATTGGAAATCAACACGATTTAATCCTTAATTTTGAATCCTACTTATCAGCTTGCAATCAAATTGAAAAGGTACGAATTCTAGTTGCCGAACCTGAAGCTGACCTTAGAGATTTGTATTTGGATTATTTAGGCATGAGCGGGGCCGACTTTGTGGTTACTGAAAGTGGTAGCGATTGCTTATTGGCTTATAAAGAAAATGAATTTGATATTGTTATCTTAGACACACATTTGCGGGACAAAAGTGCGTTAACGATAGCAAAAGAGATCCGTGCTATAAGACCGGATCAAAATATTGCGGTAACAACCACTAATTCATTAGATCGGATTTTCTTTTTTTTCCAATCACAGGGAATAAATACAGAAAATATTTTGTTAAAGCCTTTTTTGCTTTCTAGCCTACTGAGATTAATCAGAAAAAACAAGAGTATAATTAACTGAAATCCCCTAACTTGTTATTTGTGAGTATTCGTCTCATTGCAATCGAAATGGAGTGACGTCGCTCAAGGCTAGAGTTATATGATTAAAAGGTTCAAAGCACTAACCGGGGACCGGGTTTTAGCCTGTAGTTCTTACTACTGCTTCAACCTATTTCTACCCCTGTATCTATCGAAGAACCTCGCCCTTCTAGTTTCGGCCTTTTCTGAGAAAGAATGTGGTATGACAGAAATCCTTTCCATTGTTGGGATTTCTGATCGGATGGCGTTTTGTATCTCTGCAGAGAGTAACTCTATTTCTTTTAGAGGCTTGTTTCCATCAACTTCAATATGGACTTCGGCCTGATATATCATCCCTGCCGATCGCAATAGGACTGATTTTACAGCTATTTGCTCATACCCGAATTTTTCTTCGATAATCTTCTTTACCAAGTCAGTCATTTTAGGACTATGCCAAGCATCTACGAGGATTAGTGATGACTGTCTAAGCGATAAATAAGCAACAGAAAAAATGTAACCTGCAATTATCATTCCTCCAATCGCATCTGCCTGCAAGAATCCAAACTGCGTAGCAATTAATATACTGACGAATCCTACGACAGAGGCAGAGCCGTCTTTGATAGAATTTTTTGCATCTGTCTTCAACGATAAAATTTGATATTTGTTTGCAATAGTCCGCATTTGAAAGGCCCTGTACAGTGACACAGCGCTGGCTGATGCCAAGACTCCCATTGTAGGCAGAGGATGTCTGATGTCATGGGGTTGAATGAAAGATTCGTAAGAATGATATGCAATAACAGAACCTATTACTATCATTCCAATAGCTGCCATCATGGCAGCGAATGTTTCAACCTTGTGGTATCCAAAATGAAATTTCTTATCAGGGGGCTTTTGGGCAACTCGTAGACCAAGAAGAACTATGAAAGAAATCATAGCATCAGACATCGAGTCGATGCCATCGGCGGAGGCAACCACGCTACCGCTTATTTGACCTATGATTAATTCTGCTATTCCAATGCCAATTAGGGTAAAAACCGAAATCTTTGCTATCCGCTGTCCTGCAATAATTCCTTCGTTAATGATGGAACGGTTCTCTGCCACTTTTCGTAAACGAACATCATTCCAGTCGGGATCTGAAGAGCCGCCTTCTTGTGATTCAACCAATCTTAGAGAATGCTATTAGTTATGCTCAATCTTATTTAAAGATTCGAAATACACTTTCCCTTGGAAAGAGGAGTATACACTATAATCAATTGAATCCAGTATAGGGAATAATTGTAATAATAATGAAGAAAATGCAGTCAGGCCTACGAATGCTTTTAACCATAATATCAAATAGATAATAATGGAGAAAATTTTTCTAATAAATTGTTCTGTGGCTGTTATTCATTTTCTTCACAGCTAATTAATACTCGATTCAGTAACTGCACTCAATCCAAATAGAACTTTCATGGTAAGTAATCTGTCCGTACTGACTAATGTAGCTTACGCTTTGAATCCAGGAGAGAATACTAACGGCACATTCAATGGGTCACGAAAATGGTGCAATCATGTCTATTGGCTAATAGGACGTTCTTACGTGCTATAGTATAATAAGGAATGATCTCGACACGAATATTTTAGAACTCTCGAATCCAGATTAGAACTATAAAAGGCTCGACATAATCAATGATATATGCTTTTAAGTTCATAATAAATCATGATATTGACTTATAAAACTTATTTACTTGAAATAATGAGAATGCAAGGAAACTAAGGAAATAGATAAGCGTGCAACCTTACTACAATATCTAAATAGTCTGCTTCCGTTAGAATATAAAATTCAAATACCTAGTCTTATTACCAATTACTGGATTAACAATTATCTTTATTCACTTGAAGAAAAGTTTGTGTAGGCTTTACGGACTTGCAACTAGATATTTTCCGTAAAAATAGAATCAATGTCTTGTAGAGGATCATGTTTTCAGTTTAAAGGTGCTTAAGCCAGTTAATTCTGTCAGATATTTGCTCGGACAGAAACGGTGTCAAGAATGTGTGATATTCCTATACTTGGTCAGGAATTACTTGGTCCATGTTGTAGACGTAGACTCAGAATAGGATAAGGTAATTTCAGATATAAAGCAAAATTGAAAAAGTTTGAAGCGTAACTCGCACGCCCAATAGTCATTATCTGAAAGGAAATCCAGATCCAAAGGTCTTTGATAAGGATCTTTTTTCTAGATTCTTTTGGACATTTTGGGATATTGCAGAAATGAGACTCTTGTCTACCTTGTTCTTATGTTTGACAATATCACTCTTTATCGGCCATGAGCTGTCTAGTACTGTATCCTTATCAGATTTATCGCCAGTATTCTTTTTGTCTACGTTGTTCCTAGTGTCAGCACCGAATTTTAAATTGAGGTCTCCGAATTTCTTTTCTATTTTTTGACTTACCCTTTGTTTTATAGTTTGCATTGTCTCCCCTGTTTTAAGTTTAACCGTAGGATCACTTTTTAGATTATTGTGGTTTGATACACCCACAGACTTAGAGTGTAGTATAGCTGGCAAAGTAGGACTGTAATCCTTTAGTCCTAAATAAGATACCACTTGATAATACTGCCTCTCTTGATCACTCTCATAGTTTTTTACTGAGCTGAAACCTGAATCATGGCTACTGATATTGTCCGGGCTACAGTTAGTCTTTGATGTTGTTACAATATTCTTTATGTTTACATTTTTATCTATGGTAAATCGATCCAGAACAGAACCCGCGTTGTCAATAAATTTGGCCTCCAGAGTATTTGCAGAAATTTGCATGTCTAGAATCCCAAACTTTGAATCTTGTTGACTAGCTGTGTAATAAGACTTGCCTGACAAGCCGTGAAAGTTTTCCCCTCCTGTTCCTACTATAATGTATACCTCCCCATCTGGATTGCTATACGAATCCTTGCGACAGCTAGTTATTGTAGGGTTTGAGGGGTTTTGTGAATTATAAATAATAGGATAACTTCTCTGATAATTATGGACATGACCTTCGAGGACGGGATCGACACCGTACTTGTCAAACACATGGTGATATGTTTCTCTCAAATTTTTGTCGCCGTTACACCCAGCGTCTCCGCATGTGTTAGGTGATGCGTATAGCGGCACGTGCATATTTACTAATACCCACTTAATCCCAGGATCTGAATTTGCTTCTTGCAGATCTCCCAATACGAAGTTGTATTGTTGCGAACCCTTAGTAAATACATCCTCCGTAGAGATGGTCAGAACGTGAACATTTCCAATATTATATGAGTAGTATTGTCTTGAAAGTCCGAAGTTATTCAAATAAGAGTTCACGAGACCAGAGTTTTCTACATCATGATTACCAAAATCGGTTTTGGTAATCGAGCCTATCGGTCTTATTAGGTCAAACCAGCATCCAGAAGTACTAGCATAAGAATAATCTCCCAACGCTAAAACTAGGTCGGGATTTTGTTTTTGCACGTTCATTACAGTTTCTTGGGTATTTCCAGTACAAACCCCAATCTCCTGCAGCAACTATGTTAACATACGGCACTCCAAAGGTCGATTGAGAGCCGATATTTGTTAGTACTCCAGAAATGAAGGCTGCAGCAACAATCAAACAAAACGAGTTACGAAAGTACTTCCCACAGTTACTTAGAAGCTTGATAGATGACACTTTCGTGTATGATCTTCCAACCTAGGAGGACCTATTAGTGAGCATACGGCTTACATCGTGACTTATTGAAGCATTTATTTTATTAGGAATTTGCAGTACTTTTTTAGTACTACTTTATTGTTCATAATCTTTGTTTATGGTTGATACGTAACATAGTTACTGAGACAGTATCTGGAAGATTCTTTATATTTCGAGCCCTCACATGGCAAGATTTTTTTTGTAGATAAACCAACATTTCCTCATCTAGGATTTCCATTAAATATCCTAGTCAATGTAAAAATTTAGCAGTCTAAGAATGGGCAGACTAGTTTCATTGTCAGAAGTCCAAGTATTAGGAAGTTTGCAAGATTGGTTCATGCTTCAAATGATGTATTGCGAGGACATATGTGCTCAATACAGGGTATCAAGACCTGCTGGAATAAGTCCGTATTTGATTGGACTAAAACGATGCATAACCTAAAATTTTCATGAGATTTGATGGAATTCGTTGTCCTTGTTGTAGTATCAAATTGAGAACTAGACCATGTAATACTAGGTGTGAAGAAATAATCCTAACTGAAGTAAAGAGGATCTAATGAAAAGTAATAAAGATATCTTGTTATTGAATTCTGTTTAGTTTTGATTGATGGCCATAATCTGCGTGCTTATCGTCAATTACTCAATTTATAGGATCCATCAACAAGGTCTATTAGGCTGTTACTTTCCCTCGATAATTTTTTTTAATATATGTCGATGACAGTGTGGATTTCTTTCTAGTTCAAAGCATAAAAGAGTGATAAAATCGGGGTTTGGATTTGTAATCGACTTGGATATTTCTCGAAGCGTCTCTAAATGGGCTTGGGCGTTAGCACTGCGAGATATCTCCTTTCTATATTCTGCTTCGAAATTCTCCCACGTAGTTTTTCGATTTTTCCATCTCTGAAGCAAATACTCTGACGGCGCTAAAGCGGGATACCATAGATCGTAATGTGTTCTTTTAACACGTCCAGGATATCTAGCAACTAACAATCTAATTCCGTCTGTATCTTTTTTGAGATCACGAATTGATTTTGTCTTGATAATCATTTTGAGCGTAATTTAATACATGTCTAGAAGTCTTTAATATTTTATTA
>DASWDL010000365.1:0-7415 GCA_036395315.1 Nitrososphaeraceae archaeon | reverse complement strand
AATGAATTATTTTCTTCCCATAATGAAGCGTATAAGGAACAATACAAGTCATTCGTTAAAGCCTACCATCTCGACAAAGCCTAAAATCAATCCTACCTGCTAGACAATATGCTAATTCATATCATTGCCTCCATTGCTTTCAATAGTTGGTTAGTAGGTTAGTAGGTGAAACCATTACCTTTTTGCCATCAATAGTTTAATACAATGGTTTGGCTGTAACAAATACCAATTGTCGGTGATCAGCGATTAGGTTGGTGTTCATTTATGGCATTGGTTCATCAACTATTATAAATCGCCAGTGATGACCTTGTTAAAGAAGAGAATTGCTTTTGAGTTTATTTAGGGTTACTATTTATCATTATAGGTTTCTCGAATGTTTGTCCATTATCGCTGCTCGCTCTAAATAATACTTGCTTTTGTCCAGTATTCTTATCAATATCTATCCAGCTAAGATAAACATTGTTTCCCTGCGTAACTATTCTTGCTCCTACCGAACGTGCATCTGAAGAATTACTTATGTTAATTGAATCACCAAACGTCTTTCCGCCATCACCACTCTTTGCAAACGATACCTCCCAGTTTCCTGTTGTATTATCCCACCATACTGTAAATTCATTACCGCCAGACGCAGAAACAATAGTATCAACAGAAATGGTATCAGGTGGAGGAGCTTTTAATGTTTTAACTGGGGAATTACCAATACTCTTAAGCATGATTGCATCGCCGAATGTTTTACCATTATCGTTACTCGCTCTAGAGAATACTCGCCAGTCTCCAGTTTTATTATCCCACCAAGTAACGTAAACGTTATTTCCTTGAGCAGATATTTGACTATCAGCAGAGCCTCCTTTAGCATTACTCAAGTTAATTTCCTTATCAAAGTTTTTACCACCGTCATTACTTGCTGCAAAAAATATCTCATTGTTCCCGGTCTTATTATCCCACCAGGTAAGATAGATATTATTATCAGACAAAGCGATTGATGCTCTTGGGCCCGAATAACGTGAAATAGAAGTCCCGTCTGAGATACGAGCAAGTGCCGTTGTAGTAAGGTTGACACTTAATAGTGCAGTGAAGCTTACCACCATAATGATACCTATTACTAGGTCTATTCTTTTCATCATGTGCATTTCAGAAGGGTATTATTTAAGAAATTGCTAAAAGGTTGTGTTAGTCGTCAGCTTAAAAAATTCTACATTGTGGACCTCTTATCCATTTTTCAATAAACATGTAGTAAATTTCCGAATTTTTCAAAAAAAATTAACAGTTTAGGATTTTTATTAGCTAGGAGGAAAATATTCTCTATGTGACGCTTGACAGCCTTAATCTCATTGAGCTGTTATCCTATGTTCCTATCTAAGAAAATTTGAAAGATATAATACATCACCACTAGACAAGCGTAAGCAATAGACAATGGAATAAAAGTTACGCAGGGAGATAAATAACGACCACTACTAAGGAGTAGTTAAGAACTACCCTTTTGTTTACTAGGGTCAAAAAGCACTCTAGTTCTATTGGCTGCGACTTTATCCAGAATGGGTTCTTTATCGTCAAGGTTTGGTTTTATTTGAAGATCAACTTGCTCTGGATGCTTTCCCGTATATGAAGAAGCAATATCTGGCCTGTTTCTTTCTTTTAATTCTTGAGCAACCAAATTTCTCACCTTCTTTGCAGTAACTATTATCGGTTTTGATTTTTTAGTTTGAGTCTTCTGTGTACTTTTGAAACTTATAGCATTGCCACTTGATTTCGTTAATTGAGATTTGATTTTCTTAGTTGTGGTTTTTGCAATATCTCTGGCCATTAAATAGGGAACACCTGATCTGCTTACGGTCTGAGCCAGTCTATTTGTGTCAAATTTTTCTTTTCTTCCGCTAGATCTCCTAACGATAATTTCCTTTTTTACGGGAGACAGTTTGGTTATGATTTTTCTTTCTCTCTTCGGCGTTTGTAACTTCCTAATCGTTCGAGAGATCTTATGCGAACTATCTCTTTTTTTAGTCCTTTTGACCCCACTGCGTCCTAATTTTGAACTTTTGGATTTGGACCCTTTTTTCATCGTCACTATTAGAATAATAAAATACTAAAGGCTTATCTCAACTCTAGCCAAGGTTTTAATCTTTTAATTTAATTTGATTTTATACTGCAAGAGGATAGAGCTTTAAACTGCTTAGGTGAGATGAAGCCAGATCAACCCACGGGTACAATTCATGACCCGTGCCTGGTCCCTAATCTGGTCTTTCATCCTTACTTAGAGAAGTATACCACAAGGTATATTATGCGACTTCCCTGTTGGCTGTTTGCAGACCGTGAATTCACTTAGAATATCAAATCTGTAAGGAAGAAGCATGCTAAAAATCGCAAATGAAAGTTTTCAACTGAGAAAAATATATTCCCTTTTTAGGGTTGTATTATTATTTCTCATATTTCTATGCTATCCGCCGAATGTATATGTAATAGAGAATTCAGTTAATTCTTATGGCGAAATATCATCGTCCGGAAAGGATATTCATTTCGCTGCAGCGGGAGACTGGGGTTGTAATCCAACGGCCCAGCGCACAGTCAACCTCATTAAAAATAAAAATCCGGATCTGTTATTAGCTCTGGGGGACTTTTCCTATCAAAAGGATACAGGATGCTGGTTCAAAATCATGTCCCCCTTAATCAATAAAAGCAAGATAGTAATTGGAGAGCATGACTTTGATACTAATGACGCTAAACGACTGCAAGATTACGTTGGCAAATTTAATCTTACGGATCCGTATTATTCTTTCAACTATGGAAATGTACATTTCCTTGCAATGTCATCTGTGATACCTTTTAAAAATCAAACAATTCCTTACAGACTATTGCACGATGAATCTAGGCAACACGATTTTGTAAGTAACGATTTGTATACCGCCTCCCAGAACAAGTCTATCAACTGGATTGTTGTTTATTTGTACAAGCCGATGTATACTTCGCCGACTCAGCATCCGTCCCAGACTTCGCTGCGTGATCTTTACCATCTACTGTTTGATTATTATGGTGTAGATCTAGTCCTCCAAGCCCATAATCATAATTATCAGCGATCATATCCACTCAGGTTTAATCAAACAAATTCGTCTTTACCAATAATAACTGATAGATATGATACAGCTTATGATAATCCAAACGGAACAATATTCGCGGTCGTTGGGACTGGTGGCGCTATACCATATCATCTCCTCGGCAAGTCTCCATATATCGTAACTCAATTTCAGAATTTTGGTTTCCTTAATATCGACATCGTGGAAAACGGAACAAAATTGATTGGAAGTTTTTATGATAGTCGCGATGGAACTATTAAAGATCACTTTACAATAATTAAAAATTAATTCCTCACAGTTAATACTGTCACACTTAGTCACTTGTATCACATCGTTTAAGTGACCCATCTAAATTGACATTCATGTGAAACGTTTGTGGCACAAACTGCCGATTCTGTTGGGATTCATTGCCATTTTTGTCTTGGTAATTCAGACTAATATCAATTTTACAAGTGTAACTGCGAAAATAGAAGCAAACCAGACTAATGCGACCGCGATTAATTCAGATCTAAACTATTCGAATCAGACTAGTACGAACATAACTTTGAGCAACCCTATACAACATGTTATAGTCATAATTATGGAAAATAAGGGATACACTCAGATAATTGGATCCTCGGATGCTCCCTATCAAAATGAACTTGCCAAAAGGTATGCTTCTGCTTCAAAATACTACGGAGTTTATCCAGATTCGTTACCCAATTACATATCTATTATAGCTGGATATCCTTATCTTACTAAAGATAAAGACCCTGGAACTATGACACCATTGAAGGAACCCACGATTGTGAACCTTCTCCAGTCCAAGAACCTAACTTGGAAAGGCTATTTCGAAGACATGCCCGATACTTGTCATCTGAAAGATTCGGGAAAATCTGGATATATAGTCCATCACAATCCTTTCGTATACTTCGATATTAGAAATGATGACAGATGTAAGAATACAGTCGGACTAGACAACTTTTACAAAGACCTCTCTGCTAATAGCCTTCCAAATTACTCGTATTTAGTTCCGAATAACATTCATAATAGTCATGATAGTACGGTGGCGGACGGAGACAAATGGTTGTCAACTTTTGTCCCTAAAATAATCAATTCTACAGCATTCACCAATACTGCACTATTCATTGTTTATGATGAAGGTCAAAAGCATGACAAGTCAGGTTTTGGCAGTGGCACTTATGCGGTAACAGGAGGGAGGCTATCCTTAATGTTAGTCTCCCCGTTTGCAAAAAATGGATATGCCTCCCCTACTGAATATACACATTACAACCTTCTATCCACGGTTGAAAAAATTCTTAATCTGGGGAGCCTGGGCAAAGGGGACGTCTCTTCTAAAGCAATGACCGACCTCTTTCAGAGTCGATCTTAGTTACTTTAATCCCCCAAAGTAAGTGTCCCTTAGTTTAAATCCAGAATTATTTTCCTCAACCCTTTAATATTCTTGATTCAATCCGACATCGAATCGGTGGATCGAAACCGTGTACCCGTACTCTCTTTCATTAAGGAGAGCCTAGAATATAGAGCTCTGGTAACCAATCTCCTAAGACATCTAGGAGATTGTATCAGGGTCAATCAAGAGATCATGAAAGATAAGGAGGAAGATGCTAGTGATAGAAGGGAATCTTCAAAGATGGTAATAGATGCCGATATAATGATTTATAATATTTTAGAGAATGGACCAGTAGCAAGAGAGACTCTGAATGTTCTCAGTGAATACAGGTTTGGAGGTAAGAAGTAAGAAACTAGCTTCCCCTTGGAGTTTATTCTTATCGTTCAAAATAATATGGGCTCCGGTATCCAACAGGCTACCCAACAAATGCAGCAATTAGGAACACAATCAGAACAAGCAGGATAGAAGGTTAAAAGCTCAGGGATAGGATGAGGGAAATATTAGACGTGTTTGGAAGGATCGAATGAACCATTTGGCCATCTATGCTGCCTTTCAAATTGAAATGTAACAGTAAAATACCTTAGCCATAGATCGCTAATTGTATTCTCCAAGATTTCCTTGGTAATCTTATTCGTTATTGCCAGTGCGGTGACTTTTATTTCAGTGAACGAATCATCATTTGGTAAAAAACCGATACGAAATTTGCCATCTATAATTTCCTTTAATTTGTAAACTAAATTGTTCTTCAATTGTTTATCGTCCATAACAGATTTGACGGTGGGATGATTTAGATCAACAAATCAACCCCACCCCATAAGGATGCAATCTTGTCCTTGCTGTAATTTCTTTAAATGGCCTATTAAAATGGGTATTAGCTTTGACTTCGCTCTCTTTTTGGTTGGCCATATCCAATAACTGAAATAGAAATTATCATCCTCTCTTTCATTAATAACAAGTTTTTGCTTTTCAGTCAACCAGAGCTTAATCTTTTCCCTTAGCTCGTTTTTATCAGTCATCCCCTTATTCTCCGCTTACCCTAGCTGAAGTGGCTAGCTCGTTTTAATCTAATTAAAGGATGTTGTCGTGCATATATTAAAAATGATTGAAGAAATAGGAATAATAGCAATCGGTTCGATTGCCATAATCACCAGTCTTCTATACTTAAATATCTTCAAATACACGCTTCAAGCAAGTAATTGAAAAGACTCCCTCTTACCAGTACATTTTCCGCTCCGTGTCACTTACCAGCTCAGTTAAATAACATCTTGCCTATTCATTAGTTACTTCATTATCCTCTGGGTAGGTTTCTTGCTTGCTGCCAATCCCAAAGCCTACCTAGAGTTCTTTATGTCGGCGAAAAAGAAAGACAATAATATTTCTTCCTAATCCTTTAATATTTTATCTGCTGGCAATATCACACATCATTACCGGTGGACCAAGTCATTTCTGCCAAGGAGTAGGCTTGGCCCCACCGATTTAGATTTTTACACCAAAAAAGGGGTTTGAAGCCAGATAGATCAAATTGAAGAAGTCCCTTTATTCTCCTGAAGCAGAGTTTGAGAAGAATGCAGACCGTGATAAAACTTAGACAGCAACTAGGACTACAACCAAATCCCTAGACTCCCTTCTAATTAGGGCAATGTTTCTGTATTGTATAATTGTTTTATATTTTACAGGACATAGTTCAATTAATGAATAGAACCACTACAAACGCCATAGCTGTCATGTTTATCCTGCTAGGGGCCGGTTCGGGCTTGGTTTTTACGTCCGCTTACAGTCAATCAATGGCTAACAGTTCTGCAACAGGTAATCAAACTGCAAGTGGAAATATATCAAGAGGTGCCGTCGGTAGCGCTAGCCAGCTGAATAAGGTACTTGGAAATAATACGGAGGTAATTGCAAATAATACTCCAATAGGTAATCCGAACGCGAGCACAGCCGAAAAGATGGCAACTGAGTCGAATGCAACGACTGGTACCGCGCAGCAACAAGGTGGAGGCAATCAATCGAATCAGACAGGATCACAACAAGGTGGAGGCAATCAATCAAATCAGACGGGCAATCAGACCAATCCAATAAGCAAAGCGCTTCAAGGGATAGGAAAGGCGATAGGAATCAAGTAATTCTCGCGAATTATTTTTTCTTAGTCTTTTTTTAAGACCTTCATAAGAGACCTATGGGTACAGAATAGCCTCTGTCAGAATTGATTTGTAAAATAATACGCGTATTATTTTACTTTACGCGATAGTAATAACAGATCTTCTTCTAAAAAGGAACGTAACTTATTATTATAAATGGTCGCGGCCGGATGTAATGTAAGAAAATAATTTCTCTCGTCCTGCTCAATAAATTTACCCCGATGGGGAAGGACAGTTTTCATGCCCAATAGGGACCAAATAGCCGTTCGTCCCATTAAGCAAATTATTTTTGGTTGAATTATGGATATTTCGCGATCTAAGTAATTTGTCATGCAAGTGCCGCGTTCTTCAAGGTCTGGCATCCGATTATCTGGTGGCCTGCACTTAACGATGTTAGTAATGAAAACGTCCGATCTGTTTATCCCAACTTTGCTCAACATTTGGTCCAGAATTTTTCCAGCTCTACCCACGAAAGGTCTACCTAATTCATCCTCCTTTCTCCCCGGAGCCTCGCCTACGAACATCAACTTTGCATTAAGAATGCCCTCACCAGTTACAGGTTGAATCCTTGTGTCGCTGAGTTTACATAACTGGCAGTGCGATATTTTTACGTTCAACCGATCTAACTTTCTCATTCGTTTGTCTAAATGGATGGTCACAGCTCTTACAAAGTAATTTCAAGCCGTACTTAAAAATGATTCAGAACTTCTTGCCAGCCACTTTGTTAAATCCTAGTTAGGTTTAGAGACTTTCTTAAATTTATTATAAATAAGAAGTACAATATTTATATACATATTTGCCGTATATTATAATAAT
>DASWDL010000364.1:0-5951 GCA_036395315.1 Nitrososphaeraceae archaeon | reverse complement strand
GTAGTTGGTACGTCGGTCCTACCTCTTGACTTCACATGCTCGAATCTGGTGAAAGTTGATCCGTGAACTGCAAGCAATTTGACAGGTCCTACAGATTCTAATACTTTCACTTCTTCAATATTCCTAATGCCGTCAACTACTAAAGCTTTAGGCGGGGTCTCTCTGGTTGCAATTGCTTTTATATTATCAAGGATGAGATGCGCTATAGCCCCGGATCCTCCCTCTTTCCTCAGATTGATCATAATAGATCCCAGATTGCTGTCATTTAGCTCCAAATTTGCATTCTTGGCTGCTTCCCGAACGGCGTCCCCCATAACTACTACAGGAAAGCCTGCCTTAGATAACGACCTTGCTAATGTAGTTTTACCAGCACCAGGCATTCCGGTAAGGCCTATTATCAACACGCTGTAAGACATTTTTTAGCAGATAAGACATGTTATTATTATGGGAACATAAAAATTTTTGAAATAAAAATCTAGGTGGCATATATCCTGGTAGTAGACATAATAGATAATAAAACGACTAAAGCACAGTCTAAAAATGGGGCCCTATTGCTTATCGTTAAAGTCATCACATAACGAAGTATTCAGTTTTCTTATTCCGCACGATTGGGTTTGATGATATCAAAAAGATTAATCTTTTCGTTATAAAAGATAGTTTAGTCTATTAATAAACGAAATAATAATTAGAATTAAGAATGAACAGACTTTGCCCTTATTGCAAGAAAGGTCATCTAAAACCAGTGAGCGAAGTTAAATCACATTCAGAAATTATCCGTTTTTATGGATGTGAGAAATGTAGCTATAGGTTTGCAGAAACAGGTCCAAGTATGGTAAGTTAATTGAACGTGGATATAATTTGATGAACACTGTAGCCTGTAAGACACGGTCCGGCGACGCAACGGATAGGATCGGAAGAGGCGGAATTTTCACGGTTCATGCTACAATAAACAACAACGCATCGTACTAACGCTAATTGCATATGTGGTCCCGCGTCCCACGAGTGTGGTGATAATTCTAGAAAATGCTCAACCTATTTTATTGAGGTCAGAAAATCTAAAACTGCAGGTTTAGCAAATTTTTTGCGGCCAGATGGATATCTCCGGATTTTATTGTCCTTCTGCCCGCATGATTACTCAAATCAACGGCTTGGTGTGCTATTCTTACAGCCAGTTCTTCTATAATCTTCCGTAGCTCCTCTGCAGCTTCGTCACTCACTCTCTCTGCTCCAGATTTCTTCATTATTCTGTACATTGCGGCGAGTCCGAGTTCTGGGACATTTGACAATTCCCTTTTGCTATTGAAGTATTAAGATAAAAAGATGGGTTAATTAATGCAGATAAGCTAATGAATTGAAATTGTCGACTTAAAAGACAATTGATTTGGTATATCGAACAAGCTAGATTTTGAAATGCGATTGTCAAAACACGTGCGGGTGTAGTTCTTGTGCTTCTTATTAGCATACGATTTTTTACAAGCTGTGTAAGGTTTTTCAGAAAGCACTATATAAGTGACTTTTGCTGAGGTTCTTCCGTCGCGTGATAAAAAAATGGTTACATTTGACGAATTTCTCAAAATAGACTTATGTATTGGCAAGTTAGTTTCGGCTGAGAAAATACCTGACAAACAAAAGGTTCTGAAAGTTGTAGTAGATATAGGATCGGGACTAAGGGAAATTGTCGTCGGAGCCGCGGAGTTTTATAGTCCAGAAGAGCTTATTGGCAAAATTGTGGTTGTCTGTACTAATCTTGAACCAAGAACAATTGGTAACGTTACTTCAAATGGGATGCTGTTGGCGGCGGAGGGAGAAAATGGTAAACCATTATTTTTGACGATCGATGGCGAAGCAGCATTAGGAGCTACTGTTCGCTAGGGTCTACAAATATTTATTGTACGCTATACATCTAAGATCTTTTATGTCGACGTTTACTATTTAATATATCCAATTTTCACCTTATGCATTATTTCTTGTGCTCTAGATGTTTCATTACTGTCTACTTATCTTGCATCCCTGTTCAGGTCTTGCAGAAAAGCCAATATTGCTGTGTAATCAAGTTCAGAATATCCTCTATTATTTGCTGCTAAATACATTTGTTCCGAAAGGTTCGAAAATGGAAGACTAATTCCTAAAGTCCTGGTAGAATCTATCAGTAGTCGGAGATCTTTGAGCATATTTCTAAGGTGAAAATGGGGTTCAAAATTATTTTCTGCCATTTTCGGTCCTTTTTTTTCGCTGAGGCTAGTTTTGAAATAAGTAGCATTAAGAATTTTAACAAACATACGAGGATCTAGTCCTGCCTTTCGAATATATATGAGAGACTCTGAGAGCGCAATCCCGATCAAGGCAATATTCAAATTTAGTGCAAGCTTGATGTAATTTGCCAGACCATCTGATCTGCCTACATAAAATGTAGATTTTGCTATCTTTTGAATTACATTCATGTTCCTGTCTATGCAATCTTTGTCACCGGATAATATCGTAATTAATTCCCCAGTCCTAGCTAGGTTAGGCCCTCCCATAACAGGCATCTGAAAGAATTGAATTCCGTTCCTTTTCATTTTCACTGCTATTTCAGCAGATTCTGCCGGAGAGATTGTGCTCAAGCTACCAACGACTAAATTTCTGTTGGCGGAGTAAATCAACCCGTCTTTGGCCAGACAGACCTCTTTAGTAGCCGCTCCGTCCGTCACACACATAACATTAGAAACTGACACTTATTGCCAAGATCCCTAGGGCTAGCAACCCAGATTCCTCCTTTTTTGAGTAAAGAACGAGTCTTCCTTTTATTTCGATTATACACAAAAACACCGTAACCAATATCAAGTAATCTTTCTACAATCTGTGTCCCCATCAAACCAGTCCCCGCTATCCCTACTTTCATAATTTAGATTTAACAATTTTGACAATTTTAAATTATTCCCTCAGCCAAAAAATCCGCCTGTCTTCCTAACCATGAATAACCTTTACATTTATTGAATTACTTTTCAAAAGGATCATTTAGCGACAAAAAAGTGACAATTGCAATAAGAGGTACGTCATTGTGCTTAATGGGAGAAGGGATGCTAAAGATAGACTCCAGGATCTTTGCTAGGAAGTCACATTAAGGTTATTTTATGGTTACTCATTAACAAATCATTACATTTTTATTTTGCTTAATTTGAATTTACACGAGGTTTTAGATTTAGGTAAGAGAAAAGTACTCAGCGAATCTGATCTTAAAGAGTTAGTCATGCCCCAAAAGGGAGAGCTATTAGGACGTGTAATAAAGCTAGTCGGGGGCGACAATATCATTGTTAGATGCACTGACGGAAAAGTGAGGACCTGCAGGATTCGAGGAAAGATAAAAAGAAGGATGTGGATAAGAGAACACGATATCGTCCTAATTGCACCTTGGGATTTTCAGTCTGAAAAAGCAGATATCGTTTGGAGATATATCTCAGCGCATGCGGAGAAACTTGAAAAAGATGGGCTTTTGAAGGGAATAGTTTAGCAGACAATTCTATTCAGAAAACCCAAATCAAGCTTAACTGCAGTTAAAAGTTCTTGGGTATTTACCAACGACTTTTCCGTTGAAATCAAACATTACGACAAAAATTGCAACCTTGTAATCACAGTATTCGGATAACTGAGTACACACTTTTTTGCATAGTAAATCATAAAATCCCTTTATTTTATTTGTATCTATTATCTCAGCAACGTGTCTAGCAGTGTTTGCGTGCCTTATCCTAGACGCGATCTCATCGGTAGACCCGCAACTAAATGCTGCATCAGCCATGAATTCCATATCCACGTGGGATCCCTTGACATGGGTTTGTTTTACGCCCGTTGCCATTTTTGTTAATTTTCCGATAAAGCCTCCTATGATAGCGGTTTGAATTTTTTTAGTCGAACATTGTCTTATAGCATAGCCTACGAAATCGCCCACTTGTATGTATGCATGCTCTGGAACTTTATCATCAAACAGCCGACGGGTAAATTCTTCACTTCTGCCTCCTGTAGTGAGTATTACAGTGGTTGAATTCATAGCCGCTGACACGTCTATCGATTGTCGGATAGAAGCTGCAAATGATGAAGTCGAATAAGGTATTACAATACCTGAAGTTCCCAAAATTGAAATCCCCCCAACTATTCCTAGCCTAGGGTTGTCCGTCTTTTTAGCTATTTCGTCTCCCCGAGGAACAGAAATTAAGACCAATATTCCAAAATCTTTGTCGCCGGTGCCAATTATCTCTTGGACCGCCTGTTTGATCATCTTCATAGGGATTGGATTAATTGCCGCCTTTCCGATCTCTAATCCCAATCCTGGCTTCGTTACTCTACCTACACCATTACCTCCATCGATTATAATATCATTTGTTGATTGAAGCAATGTAACGGTAGCACATATTTCTGAACCGTTAGTGACGTCTGGGTCGTCCCCAGCATCCTTTATTACAGAAGCTGTAGCTTTATTGTTCTCGATCTTTATCCATGCAGATTTCAATTCTACAGAACCACCTTTTGGTAAGTTTATAGTGGTTTTTTCATGTTTAGAATTTTCTAAGAGCGCGGCTAATGCCAACTTTGTCGCAGCTGCGGCACATGTTCCAGTTGTAAATCCTGTCCGCAGTCCCTTCTTTTCTTCGGATTTGGAAGTAAAATTATTTTCTTGTTTCTCACGCAAGTAAAAATCACCGAGCCTAGTTCGCTATTGACCCTCCGTCAACGATAATCGTATTTCCTGTGGCATATGAAAATGAATCATTGGCCAAACACACAGCTATTCTCGCAACTTCCTCTGGTTTACCCCATCGATTCATTGCACTTTCGCGAACAGCTTTCATCTTTTCCGCAGCTGAAAGAGATCTATAAGTCGCTTCAGTAGCAATATTTCCTAAAGCAATGGAATATGCTCTAATTCCCTTTTGGGCATACTCTAATGCGATATGCTTTGTCATGCAAACTATTCCCGACTTGGCCAGAGAATATGGCGACCCTAGAAAATATCCAGATAGTGAAGGTGTTGATACAATACTAATGATAATACCCGGATTACCCTTAAGGAGCATTAATCTTATAGCCGCCCTTGACATAAGAAATGAACCAACTAGATCCACCTTCAGAATGGAAAGTAACTCTTTCTCTGTAACCATGTGAAGTTTTTTGAACCATACCCTTCTTTGAAACGAATAGCCCGCATTATTAATTAGTACATCAACCCTCCCGTAATTCCTCCGAACCTGTTTCATAAAATTAATGACACTTTCTCTATCAGCTATGTCTAATTTCATTCCTATACATTTTTCTGATAGTAACAGAGAAGCGTCCGAAGCCTTTTTCTTTTTTCTGGAGGTAACGATCACTATTGATCCCATTCCAGAGAATTCTCTAGCCATTGCAAATCCGAGCCCTGATGAAGCCCCAGTTATGACAATTACTTTATCTAAGAGTGACAAAACAAACTCCAGAGTTATCTGGATACTAATTTTATTAGAATTTATCTCTGATTTTCGTTTTTAAGGGGATTATGAAAACAGGCAGACACTTCTAGGTGACATTCAGGCGGTGTTCAGATGGTGGACAAATGGTGTTCAGATTGTATTCATAAGCTTAATAGTCTGCGGCTAATATCAAAAATGCATTAAGATACCGCCGCCGTTTATCGGCAATACGTTCTTTTTTTTAACGATTTATTATAACAGTTGTTTTTTATTGGATTTCAACAAAAATGAATCACATCGTTCTGGATCCGATCATTGAAGGAGGCTATGATCTTATTATGTGTGACTTCTCCATTAGGTGCATAGCCAATGTTGTCAAAATATCCTGTCGGTAGCGTCACAAATATTTTAGGAACTCTTAATGCTGATGACCTGAACTCTCATTTGCTCGGAGTACTCGCAATGACCTTCAGAAAACCCGGAATAAATTTGACGATTATGCCCTGTCGATTAGAATCGAGAACGTACGGA
>DASWDL010000363.1:0-2743 GCA_036395315.1 Nitrososphaeraceae archaeon | reverse complement strand
CTTAAGTTTCTCAGACCAAATAGGACAAACGTCCTCTAGCATCAATTCTTCTTCCATATCTAATATTTGCTTAGATTCGGATTTCAGAATTTTCAAATTCAAACCATTCATACTAGTAATAATAATATGGTATTCAAGGCTTATTTGGTTTTTCTTCTGAAAAAGTAATTAAGCCATTAGTTCTTGCGCTTATCCTTAATACATCTCTTCTCAGATCTTGCGTTTAAAGTATTTACGATCGCCAATAATACTGTAATTACTTCCATAAATTGCTCCTCTTTGCCGATTTTGTCGGCTATCTTTGATTTTTCTTTCAAATTTTCCATACCATTATGGGCGCACAATACCCTTTATCCTTCTACTATTCCGTACCTTCAACATAACGGCTTCGTACTGACTTCTTCCCTTCCAAAGGAATTGACTGACTCAAAAATCTGACTTTTAAAAATTAATTCGTTGTAATACCAAATACCATTAACAAAAAGCTGGATACAACAATAGACAGAAATATTGTTCAAGGCGGGAAGGGTTTGTGACAGAAGTACCAGACGTTTGGGAATCCTTAACACTTATACCGACCAATAGCCGTAAGATTTAAGATTAGTGCCTATGTGAAGTTCTCTCTAGCGAATCTCTTAAGTCTGTTTGTATCTATTGGGTTTATCAATAGGTTATCTTCGAACATTTGCTTCTTACCCCTCACGATGTCTACATGAATTTGAGAATTATTTGGATAATCTGAGCCTGGAATAATTTTCATCTTCAATTCGGGCCCCTTTGCCAACATTCCCCTCATAGGTTCACCATAAAGAATGTCTTGATTATTTTTGTCCAAGTGAGGATTGACAAATTCTAAAGAATATCGATTTATTCTGTCTTCTATAGTGAGGTAGAGTTTGTTTTCCTTCTCCACCTTTTCAAATTGCAATATGTAATTTTTTAGGCTTTCAATCTCCAAGTATTTACCCATTGGGAGATTGGCTTCAAGTACACCCTCACCTTTTCTGTTATGGTCTACAGTCCATATCTGTCCTTGTTGGGCCACAGTGATATTGAATTTTCCATCATTACCAGTTAACTTAAGTTGTTCGTTTATGGTATTTTGTAATCGTGTAGATGTCATCGCCTTTGCGGGCCCTCTAAACCATTGATTTTTCCCATCCTCAAAATCCAACGAGCCGCTATAATGTACTATAAAGCACTCCTTTGCATTCCATTTCCTGACAAAATCATATGCTTCAGAAACAGAGATCATCCCTGTTGAAGGATGGGGATTATAGGTTTCGGTTCCCAGGATAACAAAATCAGGATTCCACAGCAAATTCCGGTCAATATTATCAATAGATAGAAAGTCCCCAATTACTATCTTCTTTTGATCTTGTAATACAATTGCGTATATTAGACAACCTGGTAAAGAAGAAGCGGTAATGGTGTCACAGAAAAAGGACCGATTTCGATTTTCTGGCCCGAGGCGATTTCAGTAAATTTGGCATTAGAAGCTAATTTATGATGATCGAATTTATTGATTATTTGGTCACGAGTCTCAGCGCTACAAAAGATCTGCATCATCGTGCGAATGCGTTATCAGAAGTGCATTAGGTAAGTATGAAGAATTATAAGACATCAGTCCTGATTTGGGAATGTCCTCCAAGCCTTTAACTACGCCATGACCAACATCAACCAGAAGATGGAAAGACTTGTTCTCATTAGGTCTAATAGATTCATTTGATATTATTGAGCACGAACAATTAGTAGGTGAATTAATCCTTTTTATCTCCTCCGATCTTTCAGAATTTGACACAATGATTGTTGCTATATCTGGTAATTGACCATTTATTCTTACGGTAGTTCGCTGCAATTTATTTTCATGCAAGCTCAACTTTACATCCATCAATACTTACTACCACATAAGATTTAAAGAATTAAGTTCCTTAAACAAAAATGAAGTCAGTAGCCATAACGCCCGCCTTATTACTTTAGGAAATAATTGAATAAATCCCACAACATTCTTTTCATTGCGAATACTTTTCGTCGACATATAATAACAATAACCTCCTGTTAACACCTTGCTTTTTATCTGCCAGTTAGATTGCCATTAAGCGATTGATTTGATTGATTTGATGCATCAAAATTCCCTGTAGGCAGCTGGAAGAATGGGAATCCGCCTCCTCCGAGGGCATAAGGTAGCTGACCGTTCCATCTATTAATTGCCTGCCATTGAAGATATTGAGGACTTGATCTCAATTGGCTTGTGATTATCTCTATGGCCCGGGATTCACCATTAGCTTTAGCTACATTAGCCCTTGCAGTCGCTTGAGCTTGAACAACGGTTTGATTAGCTATGACTTGTACGGACCTTAGAGTATTCTGCTCTGTAAGATATTTTTGGAAAGCAACCACTTTCTGCTCTATCTGAGTCGCGAATGCTTGTGAAAATTCAAAATCGGTAATGAATATATTCTCACTCACTATGTCATTTGAAGCTAAAGTACTCTTGATGGCCTGAGCAATAACGCCTTTAGCAATCTCTCTTTTGGTTATAAGGTCTTCAGCGTTGAATTTAGCTACACTTGCTTTGACAGATTCTTGTATCGTAGGGGCGATAACTCTATTCTCGTAATTAGGCCCTATTGTATCATAGAGAGTATCGGCACGCCCAGGATCAATTCTATAATTTAGCGCTATCACTGTCCGGACTTGCTGCAGATCCCTTGAGGCAGCATCTGCCTCTGCTTGATATTTT
>DASWDL010000362.1:0-2896 GCA_036395315.1 Nitrososphaeraceae archaeon | reverse complement strand
GCTTGGTATATTGGCTCTGCTTGAGCTGACACCCTAGTTGGATGAATAGGTGAGGCGGCTAATTAGTATTACATCAGAGGGTGACAGATCTAATTTCCCTACTTGCAGATAATAATCCAGCTTTATCAAGCTACTACAAGGTGTTCATGAGTTTGACTAAGGCTAAATGAGTTTAATGATAAAAATGAAAAAAGTAATTTATGCCAAATTATAAAGCAAAGGCTTCATAAAAATCATAACTTGTATAATCTGAATAATAAGTTTGTATCACTAGCAATACTACTAGGCAATAGAATGTGTATTCCTTATTTGTTCTTTTAATTTCCTTGCCATGGACAAACCAATTTTTGGAATAGCAGATAGTTTTGATTCAGGCGTCTTTGCAACTTTTCCTAGATCTGTAAGACCAGCATTATACAATGCTCTGGCCCTTGCCCTACCAATTCCCTCAAGTACAACAAGTGGTAATAGTTCTTCTTTTATACCGTATTTTATACGCATCCTAAAACTCTGTAATTCTTCAAGCAGATCTTCACGGTTAAGTAATTTGGCAACTTCTAATAACGAGTAAGATAACCAATTGCCTATCTCTATCATTCTATGCATATCACCGGGTTCGACTCCTAACTTTTCACTTAATATTCTATCACTAGTTTCATACATCCATTCATGTAGCGCGCAAAGGCTTCTTGAGCAATCATATTCATGGATCTTATAAAATAATTCGCTCTCTCGTTGTTGGATCAGAGCACTTAACTCCTCAAAATCCTTCTTTCTCACTGATAGTTTGGGATAAAAGTCAGCACAGCTTGTTATCAGATGAAGGAAACCAAAGGTATGAGTAAGATGATGCTTATTATTATTGGTTTGTCGTTTTGTTAACTCAATTGATTCTATTGCTTTTCTAAATTCTACACCAGTCACTGGGTCTACATAAAGCAGAGATATTCTTCTACCAAACTCTGTTGTAATGCATCTATCATTCTTTGATCTAATAAGACCCTCTTGTTCAAGGTAACTTAAAGCAGTGTTTACCTTAAAAGTTATAGTTTCTTTTCTATACTGCTTGGCGCATAATGTGCTTCCGAATAAATCATAAATTTCAGATATTTTTATTCCAGGTAATGTTGCGATAGTGCTTAGAAGATGAACTCTTATAGCTCTTTCATTTGCCAATTGTGAGCGGAGAGGTTCAGGAGTACCTAGAATATAATGGTCATAGAGATCTTCTGCACTGGCTCCTGATTCAGCTACAATTACTGCTTCGCCTATGTTGTCATATTTTGGTCTGCCTGCGCGGCCGCCAAGCTGTTTATATTCTAAAATACTGATAGGAATATTTCCTCCATAGTCTGAATCGTATCTTAATATACTAGCCAGGATAACACGCCGTGCAGGAAGGTTAACCCCTGCAGCTAGTGTAGGAGTAGCAACTAACAGTTTAATTATACCTTCTTTGAATGATTGCTCAATAATTTCTCTACTTGATGGTCCTAGTCCAGCATGGTGGAACGCTACGCCCTTTGATACAAGCTGTGAAAGAGTTACTGTGAGTGCAGTATCATCGCCTTTTAGTATCTGAGACGATACAGCGGCAGCCATCTTTCTTGCGTTCTTATCAAGATGTTTATAGACACCTTCAGCTGCTCTCGAAGCAATTGAAGATGTACGTTTTCGAGTTTCTGCAAAAATTAATGCCTGTCCACCACTTTTTAGAGAATCAATAGCGGTATCGATCACAGCAGATGAAACTGTAGAGGATCTATCAATTTTGAATTCATTTCCGTCATTCATACGAATTATTCCATGTTGATACACGCCTTCTACTAATTTGATTGGCCTCCAATTACTTTCAACTAGTTCGCATCGTAGCCAGTTGGCAATCTCTCCAGAATTTGCTACTGTTGCACTTAAACCTAAAATCTGTGTTTCAGGATACATTTTGCGTATCTTTGTGAGTATCATTTCAAGAGTAGGTCCTCGCTCACGTTCGCCTATTAAATGGATCTCATCAGCTACAAATAGTCCGACATCAGAAATCCATTCGACTCGATGTCGTATAAGCGAGTCCATTTTTTCATTTGTTAAAACTATAATATCTGCATCTGCCAGATCCTTTTCTGTGGAATTATAATCGCTGCTAGCAATCCTAACCCGGATTTTTCTACTAATAATTGCCGAATTTTCAAGGATTTGAAAATCGTGATATTTTTCTGTAGCTACGGCACGCAATGGAGTAAGATAAACAACCTTCAAGCCCTTTTCAACTGCATTTAGCGCAGCTAATATGGCTATCAAAGTCTTGCCGCTAGCTGTAGGTGTCGTGACAAGCAAGTTCTTGCCATCTAGGAGGCCTTTAGAAAGAGCCATCTCCTGCGGTGGATAGAGTGCAGCATGTCCTAATAAATTCAGCAAATTTTTGATTCTGACATTTGTTGTTGTTGTTGCTGCTAGCTCTGTCATACTTTTTCCTATTCTAAGAGCTAGAGCTAGGGGTCGGCTTATTAATTTATTCTTTGTATTTTAATAGCGGTTATAAGAGTATAACTTTAGTCTTATCAACTTATAAGGCTAGAAAAAGACTGACGTGAAATTTTTCATAGGAATTGCCTTTCCAATATACAATTGATTAATACTTTGTTGAACAAATATAGTTAATAATGACCATAGGAGATAAACTCAAAGAAAAAGTCAAGGATGCAAAAGACAAAGTAACAGGTGTTGCAGAGAAAGGTAAAGACAAAGTAGTAGGTACTACTGAGAATGTATCAGACACGGTACGGGGAAAAGCTCACGAAGAAGACGTAGCTGGTACTGGAGATAATAGATACAAAGATCCGACTAGAGAATATGATGAAAAGGAGCCAATGTCTCCAGCAAAGATAAGAGAACATGA
>DASWDL010000361.1:0-3081 GCA_036395315.1 Nitrososphaeraceae archaeon | reverse complement strand
GCATTCGTATTAGAATTCTTTTTTTGGATGATGATCTAAAAGTTGCCAAAGTTAGATAATCCTCATTTACAGTGTGGCTGAATTTTATCGGCACAAGACATAATGAAGGCAAAGCCAAAAAAAGCGACTTTCCTTATTTTGTCTTATTTTCAGATTTTCACATATTGGTATCGGACCTAGCTAGAGCACCGATATTTGGCACGTTGACATTACGCGTAGGCAGACTGATCAGAACCTTTACGAAGAAGGACTCTTCATACTACGCCTATTTCTGCTTATACATCTAGCCTTTTACGTTACTAGTTCAGAGATACTCTAATAGGTAATCACGTAAGTTGCTAACAAAAATTGAGGCTATAAAAAGAAACAATTTTGTGAATCTATTAATGCCCCCCGTTTTAACTTGTCGATGCATATGCCTTAGGTGCCTTAAGATGTATCCGAGTATATCTATGCCATACGTACTTTTCGACTTCGGTCATTGCGGTAAGTTTGAGGTCTCCAACACGAACTTTACAGTCATCGGGTTTCTTTATAAATTGATGTTATGACAGTAGGTTTTCTAACAGCACTCTTTACTGCTGCTTAAGCACAGAGCATATGTATCTTTCACTTTAGTGACCTAACTGTAGAAAGAAAATTGCAAATTACAGAGATTTCTGCAAGAAGCGTTGAAAGGAATTCATGGTATGAACTATTTCTTTTCTTTATTCCATAAGTAGTACCTAAAAATTCATTATTGTCTTCGATAAGAATAATAGGGATGGTATGAATACTATAGGTACAGTTGAGCAAACAGAGAAAGAGGAAGATGGAAGCAAAGGAAAATACCCGAACTATTCCTAACCTTACAAGGTGCCCTAGCTGTGGTTTATCAACTGACCCCCAATATATGAAGTTCCACAATTGTGAATTCGGCCCATTTGCCAATAGGAATGTTCAATATTCGCAAAGTGTGTTAGTACGTCACTTGCAAGGGCTTGGTCTAGTAAGGCCTAGTTGATGATTGGCAAGGAAATTGTTTCTAAATCGGAAGAATCCTCCAATAGGCCCACTCTAGTCAGAGAATCATCAGGACGTAGTAGTAGGATTCAAATTTTCCTTGGTCATTTCCTAGCCGGGCTAATGTGCCCATAGGTTTTCAAGAAAACAGTTTTACGCTTTTGGGTATAACTTTTCCGTATTCTTTAGCTATGAATATGTTCGTTTAAATAAGCTGTTACCTTAATGAGAAGAAAACCGTAACTGCAGCTCCTTTTACCCATTTTAGAATTATTATTTCTAAACCTTCCAGCTTCGACAACTTTAATTTCGAAAAAAATCTGTTAACGAATTTTGCTTCATAGCTCTTCAGTGATCTTTCACTTCTTACTACTTGCGGAGTACGTATTACGTCTAATGGATTTCAAACAAGAGCGATTTAATGGATATAAACTTATTAGCTTCGAGCCCTATCGGCAATTAGTGGGGTAATTCATTATTCGTATGCAGGATGATCATAAAACTCATTCTTGTATGCTGTGTGGGAAAGCAATTGAGATTGATAATCCAATTAGAATTGACGATAATTCTGATCCCCGCCATACTTCATATCTTTTTGATCGTAAGGAGTGCTTAGACATGTTTGGAAGACTAAAGGCTGCATACGGAGATAACTTTAAAGATTTTCTCAAAGATGAGCAGTATGTCTCAGACCCATTCTGGAACAATGTGCTTCCTACTAAAGAAGAAGTGTTAGAATGTCGTAATGAAGAATCTGAAAAGAACACATTCATGAAGCAAATAGTTAACCCTGAGGAGATACTTGAACTCGCTTTAAAGTTAGTTAAGGAAGCTAAGAATGAAATTCTCCTATTGTTTTCTACAGCAAATTCTTTCCACAGACAGGAACGATCTGGAGGTTACAATCTGCTCAAGTCAATAAGGGAAAGTAATAGGTCAATAAAAATAAGGAATCTTACTCCTTACGATGATGGAATTAAGGAAATAATAAAAAAGTTGAACGATGAACTAAAAATAGAAACAAGGAATATACAAGATTATTTTCAAATGATGGTTACCATATTGATAGTAGATAGAAAACATACTCTTACAATTGAATTAAAAGATGACTCCAAGACCAGCTCTTTTGACGCCGTCGGGTCGGCAGTCTATTCCATGAATAAATCGCTCACTATTTCGTATGTTTCAATCTTCGAAAGCATATGGAAAGCTGAGCTTTTCGCAAAGGTAAAAACACTCGAAAATCAAATTAGAGTCCAAACAAATGTTGAAAAAAGTTTTCTTATCGCGCTGGCCCGGCAGCTAAAAGCCCCGCTCAAACCTTTGACGGCATTGGCAGAAATAATTCGTTCCAAGAATTTTGACAAAGAGAAACAAGATGAATTCACCGAAACCATAATAAAAAATGCTCAAGAGATAAACGATATTATTGATAAAATAATGATTCCGGAAAATCAATCATAGAAACGGAGCGAAAATACAATAAAAATAGGCTTGGGAAGATATTTTACTTTTTTGTTGAAAGATCACTATTAGGTCCAATTCTTTGAGCTCAAACTTTTTGAAAGTCTCGTACAATTAGAGAAATATCCGGACCTATAATTCCTGAAGAAGCTGACACTTCATCACCGTGGTCACTGGGACTGGTACAAACCCCAGGAGTTGCTATCTTTGGACCGATGTTCGTTTGCAATGGCCTTACACGTAAGGGAGGCAACCACCACCTTGAAAAAATAATCATTGCTCGGTGAATATATGTGGGTTAACTGAAGCTTACCAGAATTACTTGGTCTAAATATAGTATACTCGACATAGGTGTTGAGCAGATTAACCTCGGCTATTGTGTGTTAGTTTTAATTAGCCACATCATCATTATTTATTACGCAAAACATGAAGGGCCATAAAGGATCATTGGGTAGACGCGGCCAATCACAACTTTTGATACTCGGTTGTGCAGGAGCAACTGCACTGTTTATCATATTGGTTTTTTCACTTCCACCTTTGGCCTTGGCCACGTTGTCTGGTAATGACACGAGTAACGCTACTAGTGCCGCTAACCTTCAAAACTATAAAGAAACT
>DASWDL010000360.1:0-4280 GCA_036395315.1 Nitrososphaeraceae archaeon | reverse complement strand
CCATACAAATGATCATTTCCTTTGCCTCCATAAAGGGCATTTCCACCGCCGCCGAACACCAGATTGCTACCAGAATCACCAAAGAGAAAGTCGTTACCATCCTGACCAAAAAGTGTGTCCGAACCCTCGCCACCCTGAATTACGTCATTACCATCTCCTCCATAAATCACATCAGCGTCACTAAATCCATTGATCAAGTCATTACCATCGAAACCATATATTGTTTCAGGCCCATTAATCCCTATTATCTTGTCATTATGGTTGGTGCCTACACAAATGCTTGGAGTAAGGCCATTACCCAAGCAGCGTATCAGGTGACCTACTCCACCAGTTAGAGCATCATCACTTTGAGTACCGATAATATGTGAGCCGAATACTAAATTATTGTGCTGTCCTAATAAAGACATTGTTGAGATCAAAGTTAGTAATATAACAGAAATACCAGCCCATGAATATTTTATCAATGAATCAATCGTTTTCCAAAAATATAAATGGGTATGGAAAATAATTTCATTAACTTTATTACATAAGTCATTGGTATTCTCATCAGTAAGTACAATTATTAGGCATTTGAAGTTCCAAATGGTCTTATGTGAGACATAGAGATATTTGTTATGATGAAAAGATATTGATCAAATTTCCGTTATGAAAATTGACGGAAATATATTTCAGTCCATTATTATAGTTGCTTATGTAAGCTTCCTCAGTCGAACCATTCAATAAGAGTTAAAGCTTTAAGGTTTTATGAGATATAACTTATCGGTATTCAATCCTGCAATCGAGATCGACCAAGCGGTAGCTAAATACAAACGGCATTGGTTTTTAGGTAGCAATTTGCTAACTTGAGTTACTATATTATTAGGCGAGGGAAGAATCTTATGGTTATTATACTAAGGCTTATAACATTTACAATAATACTACCCAGAATTAGCACTTTTTCCTATTTATCAAGCATAGTAGATAAATATGATCTGGCGAAAGAAGTGATGCGTAGCCGTCTTTCCGCTGATGAGTAGTTTGGATTCTACTGATAACGTCAAAGATTTATTTCGCTTATGCGGTTTTTTACTATCACATTTTTGTGATACTTGAGGTAAAAAATTTATCATACTTCTACGATATAATTGATACACTAATGTCTAGCATAGTTCATTGTGATAGACTCATCCACACAGGGGCGAGATCCAAAGATATGCAGGATATGGGAAATGTCATCGCCATTGATGACCAGAACATTACTATGATGCAAGGTCGTCATGAATTCAAAATGCCAAAAAGTTGTGTAGATGACTTCAATGGAAGTGAAGTATTTTTGAATATCACCGATAGCGATGCGCAAAAGTACAAGGTACAATAGTAGAAATTAGGTACGCATTCGAAAAGATAAGTGGAAAAAGAATGGCGTGATGTTTGCTAGTGTGTTTCATATACTGTCAAGGAAACAATTTTTCACAAATTGGATTGAGATTTAATTTCTCTTAGTTTCCAGTCATAGGAACCCTGTTTAGAGCTTATATAATCTAGGATGTCGCCGAACACGCACCAGAGCGGTCTTTCCGTATGGTAGCTTATATAGCATGGAATGTAATTCATCGAGTTGGACGAATTAACGAGATTCCTTCACTATTATGTATAATGATCTTAGTAAATGCCGGTATTCATCAACCATCATCTGCAAAGGGTTTAAAGTCGGTAACCCCTGAAATGTCCAGCAAATCCTTTTCAAGAGCCATATCTCTTGCTTCCTGAGTTTCCCCGTCTATGCTATTACAAATATCGAAGAATGGACAAGTGGGACATTTTTTTGATTTTAATGGGTCTACCAGTCTCGGAAGGATGGATGCATTGCGGGATTCGAGGGCCTTAATCAACAAATTCTTCCTTCTAGACATTTCATTTCTTATTATGTCACGGGTTATGTCATCTTTAGGAAGATGGACCGACCAGCTTTCAATACCAGGACTTTTTGCGTCATTTGGCCTCAAGTAACGATCTCCCTTTTCATCTGAGCCGGCCCACCGTAATTCTCGATTAGAATATCTAATAGAAATTATACCGTTTTCAATTCCAGTAATAACCAGGTAGTAAAGCAGCTGTCTTAGGTATGACAAAAACGTAGAGTCGATTATATCTAATCTCTTACCGCTAAGGGTATCTTTCAATTCTACGATTTGATTATCATTCATAATGTCCGGGTGGGCAACTAGACCCTCAAACTCAAGATTAGCCTGTGATACTCCAAGGCTAGCTAGCTGTGATATTGCAAATTCGCTGCCTTCACCTCTTATAAAGTGATTCAGGCTTTCATCGCCTATGGGATCCTTTTCCGGAAACAACCTAGAATAGTACTGCTTCCTTATACAAGTTGAAGGAAGTATATCTGAAACATGGATTGGAGCATTTCCGATTCTTTCTTTCTTCCTTTCTTCATAACGCTGTCTGAGGGCAGACAGTAACCAGTCTGTAAATTTGGTGTCTTTTCTTATTTTAATTGTCATTTTCAGTGCGGATTTCTGTATTCATATCCCATTTTGTTTCTTCTTAATTGCTTGCCATCCACCCATTCTTATTTTTGAATTTGCAGTAAAGTCTTTCATCTAAAGATTCCGAGCACAATCTCATTGATACAGAGGTTAGCACTGGTTTATTCAATTTACTTTTACAATAGTCCATGCAAGACTAGTTATACTTGGAAGTGTTATAATAACAATATGACAAGAATAATAAAAATGAACAGCGCCCCAGGAGAATTCAAATGTCGAACATGTCAGGCAACATGGTCAAGTTTTATGGAAACTAATGCGCCATGCACGGACACAACCGAGAGATACGGATTACACGACTTCGATTTTAAAAAACCTATAGCCTCAACTGTTCCACTGGTTTAGCATACAATTAGCTCAGAGCAAGACTTTATATTGATAAACTGCATCATAGTTCAATCTTGAAGCCCGACATATGGAAGACTTGTATGAAATGCGGTCGTCCTTTGGTATCAGTTTGTAGTGAATGCAAAGAAATTCCTGAGTCTTGCAAGTGTGACAAGGATTAGTTAGTTAATATTCGACCTTAATCACTAGTCATAAGATCAGTTAGCTTATCAATCATGATTGGACTTAAATATTACGCATTTATAAGTACAATTATAAGTATATTTACCATATGAATAAGAAAAAACCAAGGATTTAACATATGATTATACTCCCTACGATAACGGTTTCCTAGGTAAGTGTAGAGAAGTGCCAGCGATATCAGCACAGGGTAAAACTCAACAGGAGGTTTATGAAATTCTACATCTTATGGCCAAACGTTACTTTAAATTGAGTGTTGACATCAAGAATAAAAAACTATAATTAATTGTCCTCATCTTTGTCGTCCCTCGCCTAAATTTCACTCGTGGGAAGACTTCGACAAAGTATTTCTCAAACTGAATTTTGAGTTTGTGGAGGAAGAAAATAACATTAGGTATTACCAAGATCCTGACGATGCTATTCAAACACTTCAAAAGTGTAGTAGATTAGCTAGATCATATATAGATGATAAGTTAAATCATATAAGTTTTTCTTATAAAGTATTCAGATGGTTATTAATTCCTTGAAAAAGAACATAAAAAAATTGAAGACTAAATTAAATTCTCTTGATTCAGATGAAGGTATAAAAATACAATCAGAGAATGCACCAATAAAGCTATTCGTAAACAAAAGATCTTCTGGCGCCCATGTAATGGAAATTGTAAATAAAACTAGTTCAAATGCAGAGACTAAAGGAGAGGACACCAAATTTTTTCAAAGTTTAGACCAATTAATCGAGTTTATAAATAAAATATTTGGTAAATCATATTCTGTTATGGAATACTAGAGTGTTCCACAATAATAGATTTGATCTGGCAATCAATTATTTCCCGTTGATAAAAAGGTGAAAATTAGATAGCCTACTTGACTGTTACAATTCCCGTCATCCACGGATGAACATTACAGACATATGGATAAGTTCCGGGTTTTTCAAACCTTAAAGTAAATTTGGTAATAGGTGGACTTCCGGCCTGGGCCTGTCCCTCAAGCCATAACCATCCTGAATTAACATATTTCTCAGTTCCATCCATGGTATAATTCGAATTGGGAGGGAGGTATGTGACGTTCCTACCAGTTGAGTCAATAACAACGGGAATAAATGCTCGAGCATTAACCGTAACTACCGTTTTTGATTGTGGATTTTCTCCTGGAATGGGGACGAAAAGTGGGTCGGTGTTGGAATTCGGATCTAGGGGTTGAAACTTGGTT